>DMDX01000107.1:440-4372 GCA_003451355.1 Cryomorphaceae bacterium | reverse complement strand
TTTTGCTCACCATGCATCCGATACGGGCACCGCACATGCTGTAGCGCTTCGAAACACTGTCAATTAGTACCGCGTGCTGCTCGAGACCGGCGAGCGACAGCACTGAGATGGCTTCGGCTCCGTCGTACACAAACTCGCGGTAGACCTCGTCGGCGATGACAAAGAGGTCGTGCTTGAGCGCCATATCGCGCAGGGCCTCGAGCTCGTCACGGTGGTACACATAGCCCGTCGGGTTGCCCGGATTGCAGACCAGGACCGCTTTGGTGCGGGGGGTGATGCGTGCTTCGAGTTCCGCGATCGGGGGCAGGGCAAAGCCCGATTCAATGCTGCTCGGGACCGACACCACCTTGGCGCCGAGCGCTTGAGCAAACCCGAAGTAGTTGGCATAGTAGGGCTCGGGAATAATGACTTCGTCACCCGGATCCAGCATGCTACCCATCGCGAACGACAGGGCTTCGGAACCTCCGGTGGTCACAATCACGTCGCTGGCCTCAACGTCAAGGCCAATGCCCTGGTAGTAGCTGGCCAAACCCTTGCGGTAGGTCGCAAATCCGGCTGAGGGACTGTACTCCAAAACGCGCAGGTCGCTGCGCTTGACCGCGTCAAGGGCTGCAGCGGGGCTCTCAATGTCGGGCTGGCCGATGTTGAGGTAGTAAATTTTGGTTCCGCGCTGGGCGGCCGCGTCGGCCATAGGGGCGAGCTTGCGGATCGGAGACTCGGGCATGTGCTGCCCGCGGGTTGAAATCTTCGGCATAATGGCTGTAAAGGTCACTAAAAAACCCGCAGCGCGGGCTGCGGGTTCATAACTTCTAAGCGTGAAAACTTACTTGCTTACTTTCGAAGCAGCAGGTGCGTTGTTCACCGGAGTAGTAGCGGTGGCGGGTACGTCCTCAACGTTGCCTTTGATGGTCAACACCTTGGTAGGAGTGCCGGCATTGCTGGTTACGGTTACCGTCTTTTGAAAGCGGCCTACGCGGCGCGTGTCGTACTTGACCTTGATCGAAGCCTTCTCACCTGGAGCGATGGGGGTTTTGGGCCAAACCGGAACCGTACATCCGCACGAACCCACACAGTTGGTGATGATCAAGGGCTCTTTGCCGGTGTTTTTGAAGACGAACTCGCGCTCGCCATTGGCGTCCTTCTTAATGTTGCCGTAGTCGATCGTTTCTTGAGTGAACGAAATCTGAGCAGCGTTGGTGTTAGCCTCTTGGGCAAACGCAAAAGACGATGCCAGAATTACGGCAGCGGCAGTGAAAAAGTGCTTCATTTTGAATTTAAATTTTGTTGTTGACGAATCAAGCAGAGGCAAATGTAACCGATGCGGCGAAACTAACGCAAAAAAAATGCCACAAGGTTACCTTTGCGGTCCCTATGGAAATTCCTTCACAGTACGCTCCGCGCCAGGTTGAACAACGCTGGTACCAAACATGGCTCACGCACAAGGCTTTTGCCTCGACTCCCGACCACCGTCCGGCCTACACCATCGTGATTCCGCCGCCCAACGTGACCGGGGTACTGCACATGGGGCACATGCTCAACAACACGATTCAGGACGTGCTGGTGCGCCGCGCCCGCATGCGCGGATTCAATGCCTGCTGGGTTCCCGGAACGGACCACGCCTCGATCGCGACCGAGGCCAAGGTGGTGCAAAAGCTCTGCGCCGAGGGGATTAAAAAGTCCGACCTCAGCCGCGACGCCTTTTTAGAGCACGCCTGGGAATGGACGCACAAGCACGGCGGAATCATCCTCGACCAACTCAAAGAGCTCGGCGCCAGCTGCGACTGGGACCGCAACGCCTTCACCATGGATGAGGTGCGCAGCGACAGCGTGTACCACGTGTTTGCCGATTTGCACGCCAAGGGCTACATCTACCGCGGACTCCGCATGGTGCACTGGGATCCCGAGGCCAAGACCTCGCTTTCGGACGAAGAGGTCATTCACAAGGACATCACCGCCACCCTGTACTACGTGAAGTACGAGGTGGTTGAGAAGCCCGGAACCTTTTTGACCGTCGCCACCTCGCGCCCTGAGACCATCATGGGTGACGTGGCCGTAGCCATCAACCCCAAAGACGTGCGCTACACGGCGCTGCACGGCATGCACGTTCGGGTTCCGATTGGCGGACGCGAAGTGCCCATTATCCTCGACGACTACGTGACCACGGATTTCGGAACCGGCTGCCTCAAAGTGACTCCGGCCCACGACTGGAACGACTACGCCATCGGCCAAAAGCACGGCCTCGAGGTGCTCGACGTGCTGAACGAAGACGGCACCCTCAGCGCCCACGGCCTAGAGTACGCCGGAATGGAGCGCTTTGCCGCCCGAAAGAAGGTCGCTGAAGACCTCAAGGCCAGCGGATTCCTATCCAAAACCGAAGAATACGCTTCGACCGTCGGCACCAGCGAGCGCACCGGCGCCGTGGTGGAACCCCGCCTGTCGCTTCAGTGGTGGGTGCGCATGCCCGAGCTGGCCAAGCCCGCACTCGATGCAGTGATGTCCGAAGAGATTCAGCTGATCCCCGAGAAGTTCAAGAACACGTACCGCCACTGGATGGAGAACGTGAAGGACTGGTGCATTTCGCGCCAGCTTTGGTGGGGACACCGCATTCCGGCCTACTTCTACGGTCCAGGGGAGCACGATTATGTGGTTGCCTTGAGCGCCGAGGAGGCGCTCGAGAAGGCCCGCGCGGCCAGCGGCCGCGCGGATCTTACCGCCGCCGACCTTCAGCAGGACCCCGACTGCCTTGACACCTGGTTCTCGAGCTGGCTTTGGCCGCTGAGCGTCTTTGACGGCATCCGCAACCCCGAAAACCCCGAAATCCAGTACTACTACCCAACCCAGGACCTCGTTACCGCCCCTGAAATCCTCTTTTTCTGGGTCGCACGCATGGCCATGGCCGGCTACGAGTACGCGGGAAAGCGTCCGTTCGAGCGCGTCTACCTCACGGGAATCGTGCGCGACAAACTCGGACGCAAAATGTCCAAGTCCCTCGGCAACTCACCCGACCCCATCGGGCTCATGGAAACCTACGGTGCCGACGGCGTCCGCATGGGAATGCTGCTGACGTCACCGGCGGGCAACGACCTTCCGTTCGATGAGTCGCTGTGCGAGCAGGGCCGCAACTTCACCAACAAGGTGTGGAACGCGCTCCGCCTCATTAAAGGCTGGAACGTCTCAAACGACGCCCCCGCCGACGAAGCCGCGGAATGGGCCGTAACCTGGTTCCGCAGCCTGCTCGACGCCGAATTGGCAGAGCTGCAGCGCGACTTTGACCGCTACGCCCTCTCAGAAGCCCTCATGCGCCTCTATAAGCTCACCTGGAACAGCTTCTGCGCCTGGTACCTCGAGCTCGTCAAGCCCGCCTACGGCCAGCCGATTTCTGCCGGAGTGTACCGCGCCACGGTCGAATTCTTCGAAACCCTCATGGCCGGGCTGCACCCCTTCATGCCCTTCCTCACCGAAGAGGTGTGGCACCTGCTGTCTGAGCGCGCTGAGACCGACTTCCTCGACTTTGCCGCGTATCCGACTTCGGGCGGAACCGCCTACGACCCCACCACCTTCGCCATCATGGAGGAGCACGTGGTCGCCCTCCGCACCTTTAGGGCTGAGAAAAACATCGCCTTCAAGTCTCCGCTCACCGCAGACGCGGCTACCAAGCCCGCCGCATGGCCAGCCATCGCCAAACTCACCAACACCCAGTGGGGTGAGGCCGAGGGCGGACTCCCTCTTCGGGCCGGAACCTTTGAGCTCCGCGTCCAAGTTGCCGCCGACGACATCGACGTCGACGCCGAAATCGCCAAGGCCCAAAAAGAAATCGAGTACTACAGCGGCTTTAAGCGAAGCGTTGAGGCCAAGCTTTCGAACGAAAAATTCGTTGCCGGAGCCCCCGCCGCCGTCGTGGACGCCGAACGCAAAAAGCTCGCGGACGCGGA
>DMDX01000107.1:0-181 GCA_003451355.1 Cryomorphaceae bacterium | reverse complement strand
TAACCGAACGGTTTGTTGCGCTACGCGCTAGGGCCGCTGTGCGGCAGCAAGTTGCTAGTAACTAGCTACTCGCTAACCAACGAGCCAGCCTTGCTAAGCTAGCTAAGTTTGCTAAGCCGCTGCATCGACGCCTCATAAAGCGCGATTCCGGCAGCCACAGAGACGTTGAGTGAGGCGGTTT
>DMDX01000009.1:3721-5927 GCA_003451355.1 Cryomorphaceae bacterium | reverse complement strand
AATCCGATTCGGAATCAAAATCCCGAACTACGGTCAAACCCTGTTGCGCAATGCGATCTGACATCTGTTCCAGCGCATCCTCAATTTGTTCGGTCAAGCTGTAGGCCTCTTTTTGGAGGACAAGTTGGTCAGACTCTAAGCGCGCGAGCACATCCATATCCTGAACGAGGCGAATCATGCGCTCCACGTTGCGCGAAGCCTTTTTGAGGTAGTCCTTGCGGACTTTTTGGTCCTTGACTCCGTCGAGCAGCGTCAGTACGTAACCCTGAATGTTAAAAATCGGAGTGCGCAGCTCGTGCGAGAGGTTGGCAATAAACTCGCGCCGCACGTCGTCACGCAACTGAAGGCTGTTGAGCTCACTTGACTTTTTCTGGGCCCACGAGGCCACCTCCATTTCGACCTTCCCGACCTCTTCAGCGTCGGCCAAAAGCGAGGACTGGTAGCGGTCCGGATTCGAAATCACCTTATAAATCTTCAGCAACCGAGAGTAGAGAAAGTGCCGAATCAAGTACTCGGTCAAAAACGCGGTCGAGCTCGCGATGAACATGCTTAACAGGGTGATTTCGAGGTACGGAACCTTTTGGATCGGCAACGGCAGCGCCCCATCGTCGGTGGTCACTAGTTCGAACATGGCGAACATGACAAACCAAACTACGGGCCCTAAGAGGGCTGCGATAAAAAAAGCGATGCGTTCTGGACGGTCGAGCACGCCCCGAAGTTACTCCTCGAATTTGTAGCCGACGCCTTTAATCGTCTTGATTCGATCGTCCCCTATTTTTTCGCGAATTTTGCGAATGTGTACGTCGATGGTGCGTCCTCCGACTACGACTTCAGAACCCCATACGCGGTCCATGATTGAGTCGCGTGAAAACACTTTACCCGGCTTGCTTGCAAGCAGGTGAAGCAATTCAAACTCTTTACGCGGCATGTCCACGACTTCTCCGTCCCGGAATACCTGGTACTTCTCAAGATTGATGAGCAGATCTCCACGCTCGATATTGCCCACGGGCTCAGATTCCTTGACGTTGCGGCGAAGCAATGCCTTCACGCGGCTGACTAGCACCTTTGGACGAATGGGCTTTGTGATGTAGTCGTCGGCACCTGCATCAAAACCAGCAACCTGGCTGTAGTCCTCTCCGCGCGCACTCAAAAATGCAATCAGTGTCGACGCAATGTCGGGATTGGTGCGAATGGCCTCACAGGCTTCGATTCCGTCCATGCCGGGCATCATGACGTCAAGCAAAACCAGATCTGGGCGGTGCTTTTTTACGGCTTCTACGCCTTCAGCTCCGTCCTTGGCCGTGACCACATTGTAGCCCTCTTTGGCGAGGTTAAACGTCACGAATTCCCGAATGTCCGGGTCGTCGTCGACGAGAAGAATAGTCGGTTTCTTGGCCATACCCGTGTTTAATTGTTCAAAAGTACACGAATGATGTTCGAAACAAACCGCCTTAACACATATTTACCGACAAATTAACCATTTGGCAACACCTGTGCCAAGGCAAGGCTGCCTTAACTTTGAAACTGTGCACTACGTAAAGGTAATTTTTGTATTAATACTGTCTATCAGTGAATTAGCTGCACAAAGTCCGGTCAGCCTTAGGGTAATGACCTACAACCTCACCTACTTTAGGGCATTTACCTCTTTTTGTACTTCATCCAACAACCCTCCAGGGGCAAAAGAAGGTTGGTTGAGCACCGTGGTCGCGCACACCCAACCCGACATTTTGGTGTGCAATGAGGTTGACGGCAGCAACGCCACTGCCCACGGGCGCATTCTCAACTTTAGCCTGAATACGAACGGAACCTCACGCTGGGCCGCCACAGACCTTTACACCAACGGAAGCTCGCTGATCAACGCCGTCTACTACGACCAGACCAAACTCGGTTTAAAGTCGCAGTCAATAATTAGCAACGACCTGCAAAACACCACGTTGGTCCGCGGAATCGATGTGATTCGGTTCTACTACAAAGATTCCCTCCTCGCGTGGAACCCCGACACCCTGTTTTTTACGGTGTTTGCCGCACACTTCAAGGCGGGTAATACCCCAGGTGACCTGACCGAGCGTCAAAAAGCATGTGAGGCCTTGATGAACCACTTGGCGTCCAACCCGCGCGACGACGTCTACCTCTTGGCGGGCGACCTCAACATGAACAAGAGCCAAGAATCTGGATTTCAGCAGCTTTTGAACTACAGCAACGCCGG
>DMDX01000009.1:1314-3488 GCA_003451355.1 Cryomorphaceae bacterium | reverse complement strand
TGGCACACCCAATCCACGCGCGACGGACAAACCAACGACGGATGCTTTTCGGGGGGCGGACTCGACGACCGACTCGACCACATATTAGTTAACAGCACTCCGCTGACTGCAGCTTCGCGAATGCGCTACCTACCTGGTAGCCTGCACCCCGTGGGCAACGACGGCCTGCACTTCAACAGTGCCCTCAACAGCGGAACCAACAATTCCGTACCCGCCACCGTACTCACCGCCCTCTATGAGCTCTCTGACCACTTGCCCGTAGTTGCCGACTTCGAGGTCGACCGGCTCGGTATTGGACTTGAAGAATTCCGCGACCACGTACAGCGCGCCACAGACCTTGACGGGCACGTTATTCTGCAGCGAATCGAAGCCCACGAAGATTGGACCGTCGAAGTAGTGGACGCTGCAGGGCGCGTAGTTGCTCGAAGCAACTGGCCTGAAGGCGAGCTCCGCTGGCGATCCGAATCCGTATACAGTGGTTGGATGATACTACGCATCGCCGACGCGTCCGGAAGGACTAAATTTGCCTCCCCCCGATGAAGCGCCTTTTACTCGTCCTCGCATGTGCTGCGCCCTTGGGGGCGAGCTGGGCACAGTCGTTTCAAGAGCGCAGTACTTCGGCGGGCCAAGCGCGACTTACGGTTACCAACGTCGGAACCTTTGGCAACGCCTTTCGCGGCTACCGCGACGGAACCGGCATGCCCTCGTGCGAATACCCGGCCGGCTCGGGCACCGAACACCTTTTTGAGTCCGGAATTTGGGTCGGCGGAACCGACCAAGGCGGCGGAATCCGCGTGAGTAGCTCAGCCTACGACGCCCCCCAAGGCTACGCCCCAGGCCGCGGAGGATTTGAGTTTACTCCGGCTTCGACGCTCAGCGAGACTTCGTCGCTCAAGGACCACCCGAACTACCGCGTGAATGCGGTTTCGCACCAAGACTTCAGCGCCACCTGCGTGGACACCAATATTTTGATTCCGGGCACGACGATACCGATCAGCAACCACCTCACGCCGATGGGCATCGCTATGACGATGAACACCTACAACTGGAACTACCGGTTTAGCGACTTCTTTGTGGTGGTGGACGTTACGCTCAAGAATGTCGGAATCGAAACCTACGACGACGTCTACGCCGCACTTTGGGCAAACAGCGTGGTGCGCAACATCAACCGCACTCCGGCGGGCTCGGGCGGAGCCGTGTTCTACCAGCAGGGCGGCAACGGCTATGTGGACAGCTTGCAGATGGCCTACTGCTTTGACGCCAACGGCGATCCGGGATGGACAGATTCGTACATCGGCCAAAAGTTTCTCGGGGCTGAAGACAAATTCGGATTCCACCACCCGCTCGTTGACGGGCTTGGCGACCACTACAACGCGTGGGTCTTCAATAACTCCGGGCAGGCTTTGTACTTCTTCCCGACCACCGACGACCAGCGCTACATCAAGATGTCGCAGGGCCTCAACCAGGATCCCTGCTGGTCAAATCCAAGCGGAGCCACCTGCACGGCCGGCACCGGTGCCAACATTCAGGCCCAACTCAACGCCACGGGCAACCGTTCGGACCTCGTGAGCGTAGGACCCTTTCAAAACTTCGCCCCCGGCGACGAAATCAATGTGGCATTTGCCTTTGTGTTTGCCAAAAAGGTTGACGACGGGCAGTCCAACGCCGTCAACAGCCCCGAACAGCGCAGCCGACTGCTCGCCAACGCCCAGTGGGCCCAGACCTGCTACAACGGTGAGGACCAGAACTTCAATGGGGTGCTTGACGCCGGCGAAGACCGCGACGGCAACGGCGAAATCACGCGCTACATCCTACCCAGTCCGCCCGACGCCCCCCAGGTCCGTGCGATTCCGGGCGACGGCCATGTCGACCTCTTCTGGACCGACCGCAGCGAGCGCAGCATCGACCCCATCAGCCAGCGCGAAGACTTCGCCGGATACCGCGTGTACGTCAGCCAACTCGGATTTGACGTCGACGACGACCAGCGCAATGCTGAAGACTTCCGGCTGTACGGCGAATGGGACCAGACCGGGGACGGCGTGTTCTACGAGACGGGACTCGACGCCATTCGACTAACTGAACCCGTTCAATTTCAAGGCGATACACTAACATACCGCTACGGTTTGCGCCTCGAGAACCTCCCGAACGGATGGCAGCGAGCCCTTGCCGTGACC
>DMDX01000009.1:0-1158 GCA_003451355.1 Cryomorphaceae bacterium | reverse complement strand
CCTTTGACCAAGGTGACCCCGCGACCCAACTCGAGTCACTGGAATCCAGCTTCAACCAAAGCAGCGTGCGGGCATTCCCGGGTACGCCGGCCCAGGCGAGCATGGCTAGCAATCCGCCCTACGTCTACCCCAATCCGTACTATGCCGGAGCCGCCTGGGAGGGCACCAGTAGTTTTCAGGATGAAAGCCGCCGTTTGATGTTTGCCAACCTGCCAGCGCGCGCCGAAATCCGAGTGCATTCGCCCGCTGGCGACCTGCTCGACGTGCTGCAGCACGACGCGGGTGGAGCGGATCAGTTGAGTCAGCGCTGGTTCCGCACTTTTGCCGACCCCAGTGAGCAGACCGTGCTGCTGCCTGGCGGAGAATTCGCCTGGGACATTTTGTCCAAGGACCGCCAAATTGTAGCCCACGGGCTGTACCGATATACCGTTCTTAACCTCGACACCGGCGAAACTTTTTCCGGACACTTTACCCTCATCAAATGATTATGAAGCAGATTCTACGCTTGATCGCCCTGGCCCTCGGATTTTCGGCTGCGGCACAGACCTACTACCCCATCACGACGCTGCAGTACGTTTCGCCGTCGCAGCTCGCGGCATGCAACGACTCATCCGGCTTCGAAGGCCAAATCGTGCGCACCGTCGGCATCGTGGTGACTCCGGGTAACCTTTCTGAGGTTCCGTCGGGTTCGGTTCAGGGCGGACACCGTCCCTTCTTCTTTATCGTGGACACCGCGGCGCAGGGCGCCGCGGGTGCATTTCGCGGAATGGAGGTCATGGGCGTGTACACGAACGCACAAAACCAATTGGTGACGCTTCCAAACGTCGAGTACCTCGTGGCGGGTGACCTGATTGAGTTCGTAGGCAAGGTCAGCACCTTCAACAACGGAACCCAACTCGAGGCGACGAGCGCCAGCTCGATGACGATCTTGGGCACCCGCCCGGTTCCGACCCCCGCAACCATCACGGTGGGCGCACTTAACGACGCGCAGCGCGTGAACATTCCAACCACCGGCGAGCAGTGGGAGAATGCCTTTGTCGAATTCCAAAACGTGACCGTGACCGAGGTGATTTCATTCGGCGGAAACCGCATCAGCTTCAACGTAGTTGATGCCGCGGGCAACAAAATCAACGTGTCTGATCGCTTCTTGGCGCAGAA
>DMDX01000008.1:4211-10520 GCA_003451355.1 Cryomorphaceae bacterium | reverse complement strand
GACCAGGTTGCGGACCACGGGCGGATGATTTCGGTTCCCGAAATCTGCTTGCCGACGCCGTTCCAGTCGAGGCCCGTCATAAGGTTATTGCTTGCGCACAATTCCCCGGTCAGAGGCGAGCACAAACTTGAGGAGTTCGGTGCGTTCGGGGCTCGCGTTGACCTCGCGCTCGATTTCGCTCACTGCTTGCGTTGTGTTGAATCCGCTTTGGTACAGCAGGCGGTAGGCGTGGTGAATTTCTTCGATGCGGGCGTTGCTGAATCCGCGGCGGCGAAGGCCGACGGCGTTGACGCCTTCAAAGGTGAGCGGTTCGCGGGCCACGGTGATGAACGGCGGAATGTCTTTGCGGACCAAGGATCCGCCACCGACCATCACGTGCGAGCCGATTTTGACGAACTGGTGCACGGCAGACAGGCCACCGAGAATGGTCCAGTCGCCGATTTCGACATGGCCGGCGAGGGCGACACTGTTGACAAGGATGACGTGGTCCCCGATGATGCAGTCGTGGGCGACATGGGCGTAGGCCATGACCAGGCATTCTTTGCCGAGGGTGGTTTTGCCGTAGGCTTTGGTTCCGCGGTTGATGGTTGCACCTTCGCGAACAATGCAGCCGTCTCCCAAAAAGACCTCGCTGTATTCGCCGCTGAACTTGAGGTCCTGGGGCATTCCGCCGACGACGGCGCCTTGGTGAATGCTGCAGTTCTTGCCGAGGCGAGAACCGGCGAGCACGTGGCTGCCGCTCATGATCCAGGTTCCGTCACCCAACACGGTGTCGTGCTCGACCACGGCAAAGGCATCGATGCGGACGTTTCCGGCAACTTTGGCGTCCGGATGGACCGAGGCGAGTGGTGAAATCACGGCTTACTTGTCTTTGGTGATCATCGCCGTGAACAGGCCTTCAGTGACGAGTTTTTGACCCACGTAGGCCGCCCCACGCATCACGACGATTCCGCGCCGAATGGGCTGCGTAAGTTTGAGGTGAAAGTACAGGGTGTCGCCGGGGCCGACTTTGCTCTTGAACTTGACCTCGTCCATTTTGAGAAAGTAGGTGAGGTAGTTTTCAGGGTCGGGAACCGTGCTGAGGGCGAGGATTCCGCCCACCTGAGCCATCGCCTCGAGCTGCAGGACGCCTGGCATCACGGGAGCGCCAGGGAAGTGGCCCGGAAAAAACGGCTCGTTCATGGTCACCGCTTTGCTGCCCCAGATTTCGTCTTCGGTCTTGTGGTGGATGCGGTCCACGAGCAAGAACGGCGGGCGGTGCGGCAAGATGGACATGATCTGAGTGACGTCCATCAAGGGAGCCGTATTAAGGTCAAAAAAAGGTACAGGGTTGGTGGATTCGAGCTGTTCCATGATGCGTTGGGCCAATAGGGTGTTGATGCGGTGGCCGGGTTTAAAAATACGAACTTCTGCGGCAACGGGTCGGCCGATAAGGGCGAGGTCCCCGAGTACGTCGAGCATTTTATGCGCGGCGGGCTCAGAAGGCATTCGAAATGGGGTTTGAGGGAGGGCGCCGAGCTGGTTGCTGCGCTCAAGGGGCTGCTGAATGAATTGCTCGAGGGCCGCCCAATCGGTGGGGTTGAGTTCGCGGTCGATGACGAGGATTCCGGATCCTTCTTCGGCACCCTGTAAGAGGCCGCGGTGGATCATCGGGAGCAGGTGGCTGACCAGCGTAAAGGTGCGGGCTGGAGCGATGGCTGAAGCGTAGTCGCCTCCGTAGGTGAAGTGCGCGCTGCAGGGGCCGATTGCTTGGGGTTCGTGGCTCAGGGCGACGTGGTAGCTCGGGATGGCGGCCGGAGTGGCCTCGGCCCACGAGCCGGTCTCAGGGTCTTCGACGCGTATTGGAGTGCAAAGCGCGTAGCCACGCATTGGGCCCATTGGACGGCGTCCAGCCGCTTCGATCGCCTCAATCCAGGGCTTGGCAGATCCGTCTAGAATTGGAAGTTCGGGAGCGGAACAGTGGATTTCGGCGTCCAAAATGCCGAGTCCGAACATGGCCGAAAGCAGGTGTTCGGCAGTGTGTACAGAAACCTCTCCCTCGCTCAGTGTGGTGCAGCGGTCCGTCTCAGTGACGAGTTCGGGGTGGAGTTTGATCCGTGGTTTGCCACTTAAGTCGCTACGAATGAGGGTGTAACCGCTCTCGGGTTCGCCGGGCTTGACCACCACGTGGCAGGCTGAACCGCTATGGATTCCGCGACCTTTTGCGCTAAATTCTTGAATTAGTGTATATTGAATCAACCTCGGCCTAACTTTTGGGCTGCAAAGAAACGGCGGAATTCGCGTGCATCCACCGCCGGACTACCAAGTACTTCAGAACCAGGTGCAAGGGATTTTGCCACGCCGCTTTGGGCGCCAATCCGAGCACCGCGACCAATAGTGATATGGCCGGCGATTCCGGCTTGGCCTCCCACGACCACGAAATCTTCGAGTACGCTTGAGCCCGCAACGCCCACTTGGCCCGCGAGGACGCAGTGCGCTCCAATCCGCACGTTGTGCCCGATCTGGCAGAGGTTGTCCAGCTTGGATCCGTTGCCGATGACGGTTTCGCCCACCACGGCGCGGTCCACGCAGGTTCCGGAGCCCAATTCAACTCCGTCCCCAATGCGTACGCGGCCGAGGTGCGGAATCTTGGTCCATTCCGCCGAGCCTGAGTGGGGCGGAACAAATCCGAACCCATCCGAACCCAGTACCACGTTTGCGTGGAGGATGCAGTCGGCTCCGACGACGGTTCCGGGATAAAGAACCACACCCGGGTTGAGCACGCTTCGCGGCCCAATAACCACGTCTTCAGCAAGCTGTACGCCTGGCGCAAGCACCGCGCTGGGATCGACGCCAGTAGGGCGATCAATAGCCCATGCCACATGGCGTTGGCCGCTGGACAAGACGGCAGCCCATGCCGCGTAGGGGTTTGCGACCCGAATGACGCACCCGAGGTAGGCTGCGGGTGATTCGGTACCGATTCCGGCAAGAACTACTGATGCTGCGGATTCGGCCCAAGCGCGTCGGTAGCTCGGGTTTGCCAAGAAGCTGATTCCGCCCGGGGCACCTGACACGAGTGTGCACGCGAATTCGACGACTACATCGGGTCCCTCGAGTACGCCGCCCAGCACCTTAGCCCACTCAGACGCAGGGCGGGCAGGCAGGGCACTGGCGCCTAGCGGATCCATGGAAGTTCTTTGGGCCAACAAACAAAGGGTCTGGTGATTACTTGACTGTAAACGCTCAAAGGCAGGATTTCTGATGCCTGGGTGAGCGGAATTATTTGACCGCTGCGTTTAAGAAGATTAATCTCTTGTTTATCAGATGCATAGGTTTTGTTGGTCGCGATGCCTTCGAGCACAAAATGCGCGGATTCGCTTGCCGAAAGTCCCATACTCGCCGCGACCGAAGCTTCGAGTTGCGCACGGTCGGCAGCGCTCAGGGGTGCTTCAAGAAACTTGATTCGGAACAGCTTGCGCTCAATAATGCGCCGGCTTAGCGCACTCAGTACGGGGTCGCTGTGGCGCTGCCACTGCTTGATTGCGCTGAGGATGTCGCTGTCGTCGAGCTGCGTAAACAGTTCAAGAAGCTCGGGCTCGGACGTAAACTCATCGTGGTTCGGTCGCCGGCAAAGAAGGGTTGCGAGCTCGGTTCCGGCAAAAAGTTCCTCGCCGCGCTGGGCGAGCAATGAAGCGCGGCGCAAAACTTCGACCAGCATATGCTCGGCGCTCAGCACGGTTTTGTGCATGTAAACCTGCCAGTACATCAGGCTGCGGCTCATCAAGAACTTCTCGATCGACGTGATGGCCTTGTGCTCGAGCACGAGTTGGCCGTCGGCGACGTGCAGCATTTCAAGTAGGCGGTCGCTGTTGATGGCGCCCTCGATGACACCGGTGTAAAAGGCGTCGCGCTTGAGGTAGTCCATGCGGTCCATGTCGAGCTGCGACGAGATGAGTTCGTGCAAAAAACGCTTCGGGTGGCTCCCCTCAAAAATGGCGATGGCTTCGGTGAGTTGGCCGTTAAATTCGTCGTTTAGCCGGCGCATAATGAGGCGCGACACGGTCTCGTGGTGTACCCCGTCGAGTAAGGTGTGCTCGAGTGCATGGCTAAACGGGCCGTGGCCAACATCGTGCAGCAGAATGGCGATTTGGGCGGATTCTTCTTCGGAATCCGTGATTTCGATGCCCTTGCGGCGCAAAACCTGGATGGCTTTTTGCATAAGGTGCATGGCGCCCAGGGCGTGGTGAAAGCGGGTGTGGTAGGCGCCGGGGTAGACCAAGTAGCTGAGTCCGAGCTGGCTGATGCGCCGCAGTCGCTGAAAGTAGGGGTGCTCGACCAGGTCAAAAATTCGTTCCGACGGAAGCGAAATAAAACCGTAGATCGGATCGTTAAAAAGTTTGAACTTGTTGGTCGCGGGAACGGGCGGCATAGAAATAGCTTGAATACCCAAACTTAACCACAAATGCATGGAAAATTCGAGGATCTTATGGGTTGACGACGAAGTCGAGGCACTTCGCCCCCACATTTTGTACCTCGAGGGGCGCGGAATCCAGGTGGTTACCGCAACCAACGCGGCAGATGCCCTGGTTTTGGTGCGTTCGGAGTCGCTCGACTGCGTCCTTTTGGACGAGCACATGCCCGGGCCGAGCGGGCTCGACGTGCTGCCCCAGATCAAGGCGCTGAAGCCGGCCCTGCCCGTGGTGATGGTGACCAAGAGCGAAGAAGAAGGCCTCATGGCGGACGCCCTCGGGTCGCAGCTCGCAGACTACTTGCTCAAGCCCGTGCAGCCCCGCCAGGTGCTGTCTACCTTGACCCGAATTCTCGGGCAGGGTGCGCTCCAGGGTGCGCGCAGCGCAAGCCGCTACCAGCAAGGGTTTCGCGAGTTGGGTGAACGCATCGCTGATGCGCACAATTGGGATTCGTGGACCGAAGTCTACCGAGAACTGCTGCGCTGGGACCGCGAGCTGGCCGGCGGAGAAGCCGAGTCGATGCGCGCCATGCTCGACCACCAGCGCGAGGAGGCCAACAGGCTCTTCACCCGCTGGTGGGCCTCTGAGTACCCGAAGTTGCTGCACGACGACGAGGCGCCCTGCCTGTTTAGCCACCAGCTGCTCGACGTGCGCATCAAGCCCCTGCTGGACCGTGGCGAGAAGGTGGTGCTTCTGGTTTTTGACAACCTGCGCCTTGACCAGTGGCAAGAGATTCAGTCGCTGATGACGAGCAAGTTCCGCGTCGAATCCGACGACGTCTACGCCAGCATTTTGCCGACGGCCACGCAGTATGCGCGCAACGCGCTGCTGGGCGGAGCCATGCCTTCAGAGCTCGCAAAGCGCCACCCCGACCGTTGGGTGCGCGACGTGCTTGATGCAGAGGGCGGACGCAACAGCAACGAAGACTTCTTTTTGGCGCACTGGGCGACCCGCAACGGGTTGGCCACTCCGGGCTACGCCAAGCTGACGCACGCAACCAGCGAGCAGCGCTTCGTATCGAAGTGGCGCGAGCTGCGTGGCAAGGACCTGGTTGCGGTGGTGGTCAACTTCATCGACCGCATGAGCCACGCCAAAACGGATGAGGTGATCTTGCGCGACTTGGCCAAGGACGACCGCGGCTTTCGCAGCCTGACGGCCTCGTGGTGGAACCATTCGCCACTCAAAGCCTGGGTCGACGACCTGGCCCACGATGGGGTCACCCTTGTGGTAACGACCGACCACGGAACCCTCACCGTCAAAAAGCCCGTCCACATTCGGGGTGCGCGCGACCTCACGGCGAATTTGCGCTACAAAGTGGGCCGCGGAATGGAGTTCAAAGAAAAGGAGGTCGCCTTGGTGGCGGACCCCGAACGCCTCGGAATTCCCGCGACCAATCTTGGCGACAAAGTCGTGTTCGCCGGCGAGCAGGACTACTTCGTGTACCAGAACCAGTACCACCACCACGTCGAGAAGTTTGACGGCAGCTACCAGCACGGCGGAATTTCGCTCGAAGAAGTCGTGGTTCCGTTTGCGGTGCTGCGCCCGCGTACCTGACCTTTGCGGCTGTGGAAGAGGTGCACATTCTCAGTGATCCGTCCGACTGGCTTCAGTGGGCGACAGATCATGCGGCGGCGCTTTCGGGGGTTGTCGCGCTTCGTGGCGAAATGGGTGCGGGCAAGACGACGGCCGTTAGCTATTGGCTTCGCGCATTAGGGTCTATGGACCGCGCGAGTAGCCCCACGTTTGCCCTGGTCAACGAGTACGAAGCCCCCGACGGCCCCATATACCACTTTGACCTTCACCGACTTGATCGGCCTTCAGAGGTCGCAGCCATGGGCTTCGAAGACTACCTCGACAGCGG
>DMDX01000008.1:1967-3904 GCA_003451355.1 Cryomorphaceae bacterium | reverse complement strand
GTTCACATTGAGGCACTTGAGGATGGCTCGAGAAAGGTTACCTTCGTGGGAACCTACCGCTAACCTTCGCACACCTGGATTCATGGAAGCAGCACCTGTGTTTCAAACCCAAGAAGAACGCCTGATGGTGGACGCCAAATCACAGCGTCTGCGCATTGGGATTCCGCTCGAATCGACGTGGGCCGAGAACCGCGTGGCGCTGACCCCCGAGGGGGTGCACCTGCTGGTCGCTCAAGGCCACGAGGTCGTGCTTGAGTCGAACGCCGGAACCGCCGCGCGCTACAGCGACCGCGAGTACGCCGAGGCCGGAGCCGAAGTCACCACCGACCGCCGCGTCGTATTTGGTTGCCCCGTGCTTGCCAAAGTTGAGGCTCCGTGCGAAGCCGAATGGCCGCTGATGGCCCAGGGCCAAGTCCTCTTCTCCACGCTTCAGCCCGGAACCCTCACGCCCGCATTCGTCGACGCGCTGAAGGCCAAGCGCATCACCGCGTTCAGCTACGGAAGCATTCTCGACGAAGAAGGCCGCGCTCCCTTTGTGCGTTCGATGGCCGAAATTGGTGGCAGCCAGGCAATTACCATCGCGATGGAGTACCTCTCCACGTGGTCCGGCGGCAAGGGCTACGCAATGGGCGCGGTCACTGGTGTTCCGCCCACCGAGATTGTGATTTTGGGTGCCGGAACCGTCGGTACCACCGCCGCCCGCCTTGCTTCAGCCCTCGGAGCCTCCGTCAAAGTGTTTGATTCATCCATGACGCGCCTTCAGCGCCTTCGCGAGCGGGTCGGCGACGTCTACACCTGCACACTTCAGCCCCAAATCCTCTCAAAAGCGCTGAGCCGCTGCGACGTCGCGATCGGAGCCCTGCGCCCCGTCAACGGACGCACCCCCGTCGTCGTCACTGAAGAAATGGTGGCCGGTATGAAGCCCCGCAGCGTCGTCGTCGACTTGAGCATCGACCACGGCGGATGCTTTGAAACCAGCGAAGTCACCTCGTGGGACGCCCCTGTCTACACCAAGTTTGAGGTGACGCACTTTGCGGTTCCCAACATCGCCGCCCGCGTGGCGCGTACCGCCTCATTCGCGCTCAATAATTTGACGTCGCCCCTCTTGCGTGAACTCGCCGACCTTGGCGGTGTCGAGGAAGCACTTCACGCCAAGCCACACTGGCGCAAAGGTGTCTACCTCTACCACGGTCAAGTGACGAGTGCTTCGGTCGCCCAGACCCTCGACCAGCCCTTTACCGACCTCGACCTGCTGCTGTGAAAAAGCTGCTTCGCCGCATTCTGTGGTACGGATTCGGAGTAGGCCTTGGCGTACTCCTCGTGGCCTTCATTTTTAGGGACCGCGACTTTGAATGCAGCTACTTTCCCAACGATCGCGTGCTAGCGGAACTTCACCGTAAGCCGGTCCGCGGCGCCGATTCCGCACTGTGGCAGGCAGTAGGCGCGGACTCGACGGTGCTCAAGGCATTTCTTACCCTTGGCGAAGTGGATTTTGGCGCAAGCCAAACGCGCACCCGGCACTCGGCCGAGGTCCCCGCCTACTGGATCGACCTCGAATTTCAGAATCGCGAATGGCGCGGACTCTGGGAGGTGCGCCAGGATAGTGCGTGGCTCGTTTCGTTGGATCGCAAGTAACTAGCTACTAGTAACTTGTTGCCGCGCAGCGGCTCTAGCCCCGAAGGGGCTTTAGCGCGCAGGGCCTTCGGCCCTAAGCGCAAAAAGCTAACGAGCCAATCTCAGCCAACCCGCTTTCGTCGCGCCGCCTCATTGCGGAGCATCATCAGCTCGCGCCCCGTTTGGCCGGCAACCGAGGTGTTTTCTTCGGCACGGCGCAAAAGGTAGGGCATTACGTTGACGATGGGACCAAACGGAAGGTACTTGGCCACGCGAAACCCGTGGTGGGACATGATGTAGCTGATGAAGTCGCTCATTCCGTA
>DMDX01000008.1:0-1727 GCA_003451355.1 Cryomorphaceae bacterium | reverse complement strand
AGCAGCTCGGCGCCGAGGCGGTTGCTGTCTTCGTTGTGGGTTCCGATGACTACGCCCACGCGGCCTGGGGCGTCGGGACGGCCAAGGGCCTCAAGCATCATGCGGACGCAGGCGTCGTACTCGGCATCGGTTCCGGCCTTATCGGGCTGAATGGGGGAGGCGTAGCCCATGGTTGCGGCGCGCTCGCGCTCTTTTTCCATGTAGGCTCCGCGCACCAACTTCACTCCGTAGAAGTAGCTGTGGTCGGAAGCATGGTCGAGGTCGGCGCGAAGCTGGGCCTGGCGGCCGACGCGGTAGCACTGAATCGTAGTAAGCACCACGAGCTGGTCGCGGTTGAACTCCTGCATGGCTTCGCGGGCGAGCTGGTCGATGGCACCTTGAATCCAGGTTTCTTCGGCGTCAATCATGAGGGCGCGGCCTGATTTGGCAGCGAACTGGGCCATGCGGCGGATCCGGGCACGAACTTTTTCGAGCTGCTGGTTTTCGGCGGCGGTGAGTTCCGCACCAAGCGTCATGCGCTCGAGCAGGTCGTGCGGAGCGATTCCGGTCATCTTAAACACCCCGAGGCTGAGGCCGGGTTCGTGGGCGGCAAGGGCCAAGGTTTGAAGGACGGCCTCGACGGTTTGGTCGAATGCGGCGTCGGTGGTTTGGCCCTCAACCGAATAGTCCAGGATGCTCCCCACGCTGCCAGACCAAAGGCGCTGAATGGCGGGGCGGCTTTCGGCCACGGTTTCGCCACCACAAAACTGGCGAAAGACGGTGGCGCGAATTAAACCTTTGACGGGAAGCTTCCAGTTAAGCGCCCAAAGACTGAGCGCTTTACCCGCCGAAACAAGCGCAGGCGAAGCAAGAACGCCAAACAGTAGGCGGGCACGGCGGATGTCGGCAGGGGAGGCGTGCTGAAAGGCTAGCGCGGTATCCGAAAAATCGAGCTTCACAAGGCTAAGGTTCAAAGGTTCGTGCAAAGATATACGGCGGCATGCCCGACCTTAGTGCTATGGATCTGCATCCCGTACGTGCCTTAGGGCCTGAAGCTTGGAACGAATTGAATGACTGGCTGTTGCGCGAGGGCGACCGCTTCACCTCAGTCCACATTTTGGTGGACAGCACCACCCACGAGCTCGTGCTGCCGCGCTTTATGGCCGAAATCGAGGGCTTGGCCGACGCCCACATCCTTGAAATTGAGCCAGGTGAGGCCTCTAAAGAGTTGGCCCTTGTCGAGCAACTTGCTCTTGGCCTTCGCGACGAAGGGGCCGACCGCGGCGCCCTTTTGATTGCCTTGGGCGGTGGAGTGGTCTGCGACCTCGCCGGCCTCTTGGCCACCCTGTACATGCGCGGAATCGAGCTGGTGCTGGTTCCGACATCCTTGCTCGCCATGGTCGACGCGGCCTGGGGCGGCAAAAACGGAGTGGATTCTGAAGGAAGTAAAAATTTACTCGGAACCTGGCGCCCCGAAGCCCCCGTGTTTGGCGACGTGCGCGCCCTCGAAACCTTGCCCGACCGCGAGTGGCGCCAAGGCTGGGCTGAGCTCGTCAAGCAGGCGTGGATTGCGGGCGGCGGCCTATGGACTGAAGTATCCGGTGGTCCGTGGACCCATGCGCCCTTTTGGGTGCGCGATGTGGCCGAGGTCAAGCTCCAAGTGGTCGCCGCAGATCCCTTTGAGCGCGGAACCCGCCGCGCCCTACTGAACATGGGCCATACCGTGGGGCACGCCGTCGAGTCGATGG
>DMDX01000005.1:3139-12856 GCA_003451355.1 Cryomorphaceae bacterium | reverse complement strand
CTGCGGATTCGTTGGTACTTTTGCAATCCTTATGCAGAAGATTAACGTAACCAATCCAATCGTCGAACTCGACGGCGACGAAATGACCCGAATCATCTGGTCGTTCATCAAAAACAAACTCATCCTTCCGTACGTCGACGTCGACATTAAGTACTTCGACTTGGGGATGGAACACCGCGATGCCACCAACGACCAAGTCACGTTCGACGCGGCAGAGGCGATTAAAACGTACAATGTGGGCATCAAGTGCGCCACGATTACCCCCGACGAGCAGCGCGTCAAAGAGTTCGACCTCAAGCAAATGTGGAAGTCTCCGAACGGAACCATTCGCAACATTCTCGATGGAACCGTGTTCCGGGAGCCTATTGTGATGGCGAATATTCCGCGATTGGTAACCACCTGGAACAAGCCTATCGTCATTGGCCGCCACGCGTTTGGCGACCAGTACCGCGCCACCGACACCACCGTGAAGGGCAAAGGCAAGTTGACCATGACGTTTACGCCTGAAGACGGTAGCGAGCCCCAAACGTGGGAAGTCTACAACTTCAAGGGCGACGGCGTTGCGCTCAGTATGTACAACACCGACGAGTCCATTGCTGGATTCGCACGTAGCTGCTTTAATATGGCCCTCGAGAAGAAGTGGCCACTGTACTTGAGCACCAAAAACACCATCCTTAAAAAGTACGATGGACGCTTCAAGGACATTTTTGAAGAGATCTACCAGGCTGAATTTAAGGCCAAGTACGAGGCTGCAGGAATCACCTACGAGCACCGACTCATCGACGACATGGTGGCTTCGGCCCTCAAGTGGGAAGGTTCATTTGTGTGGGCCTGTAAGAACTACGACGGTGACGTCCAGTCCGATACGGTGGCCCAGGGCTTTGGCTCGCTTGGGTTGATGACCTCGGTCCTCATTACCCCTGACGGCAAGACGATGGAGGCAGAGGCTGCACACGGAACCGTGACCCGCCACTACCGCCAGCACCAGCAGGGCAAACCGACGAGCACCAACCCAATTGCTTCGATTTTTGCGTGGACGCGTGGTTTGGCGCACCGCGGCAAGCTCGACGGAAACGCCGAACTAATTCGGTTTAGCGAGACCCTTGAGCAGGTGTGCATTGATGTGGTCGAAAGCGGCCGCATGACCAAGGACCTCGCGGTGTGCATTCACGGCAACAAGGTGGAGCACGGAACACACTACCTCTACACTGAGGAGTTCCTGGACGCTTTGGATGCCGAGCTTCGCGCCCGACTTTAAATCTTGAGGCGGACGGCGGCTGCGGCCGCAAGAATCCAATTTTTTGCCGAAGGGCCTGCCGCGAGGTAGGCCCTTTGTGCTTCCGCAAAACGTCCTGCTTTGTGGAGGCTGCGCGCCTTTTGACGCTGCAATTCAAACTCTGCGCGAACGAGCACTCCTTCGGCGATCCAGCCCCGTTCGACGAACTGGGCCCAGCGGAGCCGGATTTTGGTGGTGTGCGATTCGAGCTCCGCAGACATTCCGTGACTGATTCGGTAGCGTGTAAAGGCTTCGTCGGTCCATCGAAGCGGTCGGTGGCCTTCGGCCCACAAACGCATCCATAGTTCGAGGTCTTCGGTGCCCTGCAGGCGGCGGTTGGTGTCAAAAGGCTGCGTCTTGGCCACATCCGCCCGAAGTGCGCAGGCGCTGGGCGCCACGGCGGGCCTCAGCAGTAACCAATCGCTGTGCTGGGTCGGGTGGTCGCCGTAACGGACTGCTCTGAGTTGGGTTCCGGTCCACTCGCGCACCGGATGGTAGACCCAAGTTGCCTCGGGGGACTGGTGCAAAAACGTCGTGAGCGCCCGATGCCATCCGTCCTCGAACGCGTCGTCGGCATCGAGAAAGGCAATCCAGTCTCCGGTGGCCGCTGCGGAACCGCTGTTGCGCGCTGCACCAAGCCCCAAATTTTCACGGTGCGGAATCACTCGGACGTTGGGCCACCCCCAACTTGCTACGAGCTCGGCGCACCCTCCAGGTGAGGCGTCATCGACGACGAGTACCTCGTACGCTTCTAGGGCGCTGCGCACGGCATCGTGCAGTGTGCCTTCTGCGTTGAAGCAGGGGATTACGACCGAAATCTTCACGTCGCGCGGGGCATAAAGTGGTTCGGGAAAAACTGGTGCAGGACGCGCCGAATGGGTTCCTTGAGGCCGAGCGCGGCAAGTGCCCCAACGGCCAAGCGCACGAGCCCCTCGTACGGAATGTGGAGCAGTACCAGCGGGTGCAGGCGCACAAATCGCGTAAACAGTACACGGTTAACGCGTAGGTTGGCACTCCGCCGGGCGGAACTCCAATCTTGCCGGTACAGCGAGTGGGTCCACCAGGCCGCGACATTTCGGTAGGCGCGCCGAAGCCGAGCACGATCGGGCTGGTGGTTTGCGGCAATGTAGTCGACGAGTGCGAGCAGTTCGAGGTAGACGTCGCCCCCTTCGTTGGCCTTTTGGCGCGCCGTTTCGGAATGCACCCGAAAGTAGTTGAGTACCTCGGGTACAAAGGCGATTCCGCCCTGCTCGAGTAGTTTGATGTAGGTCATCCAGTCCCCGTTGAGGCGCCAATTGGGGTCGGCTCCGCCCACAGCACGAAACGTTTCAATGCGAATAAGCGCCCCTGAGGCATTGGGAACCACGTTGTGCAGCAGCATAAAGGTGCGCACTTCGTCGCGTCCGTCGTTGCGGTATCCGTCGACCCAGCGCTGGGCCTCGGTTCCGTACACGTATCGGTAGTGCACGTCAAAACTGTGCATCGGTTGGCCCTCGGAATCGACCAGCATGGACTGGCCGTAGGCGATCACGAGGTTGGGGTCGGACTCCATCACACCAACCAGGCGCTCGAGGAGCTTGGGGTCTGCGTAGTCGTCGCTCTCGGCGATCCACAGGTAGCGGCCGCGGGCGAGCGAGGCGGCCTTGTTCCATTGGGCAAAGGGACTCCCGGAATTGACCTCGTTGGGGTGCACCGACCACGACGGACGACCCTTGGCAAATGCCTCCAGCACGCTCAGTGAGCCGTCGGGCGAGGCATCGTCGAGCAACAGCACTTCAGTGTCGGTAAAGGTCTGGTCGGCGATGCTCTGTAGGCGCAACGGAAGGTAGCGTTCGTGCCGGAAGTTGGGCACCGCCACAGTCACCAAAGGAAGTCGTTCGCGCATCCCCCAAACTTAATGTACCTTCAGCCCCCATGCGCACCGTTTTGTTTGGAATGCCGCGAAGCGGCACAACTTATGGGTTTTCACTGCTTTCGGAGGCACTCAAAGCCCACGGGCCGCTCACCGAAGTTTTTGAGCCCAATAAACTCGAAAACAACCAGTTTCACCGCCTTGATGGCATGGTTTGGCCGGACGCCGACGCCACATTGGTGAAGATTTTGTACTCGAGCCCTGAAATGCACGGGTGGTCGGGCGAAGCCGCTGCCGATGCCTTTGCGCACTTTGACAAAAAGATTTTTTTAGTGCGCGACCCCCGAGACCGGTGGATTTCGGGATTTTTTTACCGCTGGTTCTACGTGCACAACCCCGAGCAGGCTGCCTTTGAATTGGCCCACAAGAAGGTGTGCCAAAAGGAGGTCAACCCGTCATCTGTGGCGTTTCACCGTCTGCACTCGGACGACCCGCATGTGCTCAAGGAACACGCCGAAGAACAAAAGCGCAAGCTCGACGAACTCTCTACATTTCTGGATCGCCTGCGTGCGGACGGCTGGTTTATCTGGCACTACGAGGACCTTGTCGACCGCAACTGGGATGCCGTGGAAGCCTACCTTGGATTCAGCCTCAAGGGCGAAGAGGCCTTGCGCGGAAACTTTCGCCACGTGGCTCGCAGCCAAGCGCACAGCGATTGGCGCCAGTGGTTTACCGACGCGGACGTCGAATTTTACCGCCCCGTCTTTGAATCCTACCTCAAAGCCCAGGGGTACGATGCATCTGATTGGGCGTTGAGCTACCCCGCTGAACTATCGCCCAAGCAGGGCTCGGCCTACATGTACGGACTTTTTCACCATCCAAACGGACCCAATGCGGTACCAGTTCCGTGGACCCAACGCGCTATACAGTGGGCGCGCACTCAGGCCAGCCTTGCCCTCAAGGCAGTGGGGCTCAAAAAGCGTTAAATCCAGTGCTGCTCCTGCAGTGCCATGGGGCGCGGAGTGGGGTATACCTGCCCCTGCCAAAGGCCGTGCGCCACATGAATGACGGCCGCGTCGCGCACTTCGTCGTGCAGAATTCCGTCTACAAATAGGCGCAGGTGAAGTGTGTACGCGCCCTGGCTGAGTGCGAGCTCGGGTATGCGTACGGTGGCGGAACCGGCTTCCGCCGGCTTCTCAAGACCAGATTGTAGGCTGCTCCAGAGGGTCAGGGGAGCCCCGTCGCTTCGCGCCACGCTGAGGCGAATGTCTGCGGTTCCGTGAGCGGACCCGTCCCACACCACCCGCACCGAAGCGGGATTGCCCGTGGTCCAGTCGCCCTCCACGTCGAGTTGCTGCGCACGAATTCCGCCGAGGCCGCCGCGTTCTGCAGCTGAAGGCCAGGCGACGGTTTGCGCCATCGCACGCTCGATGTAGGCGTCGCACACTTCATCGGCCGGACCCTGCATTTTAAGGATTCCGCCCTCAATCCACAGAACTCGGTCGCAGATGCGCCGCACCGTATGAAGCTGGTGCGCCACGTACAGAATGCTGCGGCCTTCGGACTTCCAGTGGGACTCCATGAAGTCTAGGCTTTTGGCTTGAAAGGCGGCGTCGCCCACGGCGAGCACCTCGTCCACCAAGAGGATTTCAGCAGGAAGGTGGGCCGACAGCGCAAAGCCCAGACGGACTTGCATGCCGCTTGAGTAGTACTTCACGGGTTCGTCGAGTCGGTCTGAAATTCCCGCGAACTCGGCAGCGACGGGCAGAATTCGCTGGATTTCGCTCCGAGTAATTCCGAGTAGTGCACCCCGTAGGTAGGCGTTTTCGCGGCCGCTGAGGTCGGGGTGAAATCCAGTTCCGACCTCGAGGAGGCTGGCCATGCGGCCGTAAATGCGGTAGCTACCTTCGTCGGGATGTAGCAGGCCGCTCAAGGTTTTGAGTAGGGTGGACTTTCCGGCTCCGTTGGCCCCGATGATTCCGACGACCTCGCCCGCGCGAACGCTCAGGTCCAGCTTGCGCAGGGCCCAACGTCCCCCGAGTTGCTTGCCGAGGTTTTCAGCGTGAATCCGAACTTCGCTCATAAGAATTCCGAAATGCGACGCGATTGGTAGCGCAAGCTGAGGAGTCCGACCCCAAAAATGATTCCGCCCGAAGCAAACGAAAGGGCGTGCGCGGGCTGCCACACCGACCAGTCGAGCCAGGCCCATCGAAAGCCGTCGGCGATCGCAACCGCCGGATTCAGCCAATAGATTAGGCCCCAGCCGTTGAGGTCAAAGTTGGCGCTCGGCAGCGCAACCGGGCTGACAAAAAACAGCACCTGAAGGGCGACGGGCAGCACGCTGAGTACGTCGCGCCGGCGGACTGAAATAGCGGCCAACAAGTAGGCCCAGCCGAGGCCAGAAATTGCGGTAAACACCGCGATGAGTGGTAGTCGAAGCAAAACCCACGGCGAGGCGGCATCGAGCAGGACGAGGCCGGTTCCGACCACCATAGAAGCGACAGCAAAGTCGACGAAACCCACAACTGCCTTGGCGTTGGGAAGTGCAGTGCGCGGGAATGCAGACTTGACCACGAGCGCCTGATTGTGCACAAGGCTGGGCGCGCCTTGGCTGACGATGTACTGAAACCAAATCCATCCGGGAAGGGCCGCGGCGAGGTTCAAACCAAACTGCCGAAGTCCTTCGTCGGGAAGCCCAAATACGCGTCCGAGCACAAGGGTTAGGCCGGCGATGAGGGCCACGGGCTGGATCAAGGCCCAAAGCCATCCCAGGCGGGTCTGAACGTAGCGCAGCTGGATGTCACGGCGCGCAAAGGCGCCGGCAACGCGGCGTCCAACGCGGGCGGAATCCCGGTCGAGCTTCCACCAGGGATCGCTGGCGTGCACTTCGCGGCTACTACTCATAGCGAAGAGCTTCGATGGGGTCAAGTCCCGCAGCTTTTTTGGCGGGGTACCAGCCCGAGATGATTCCTACGGCTATAGAGACCACTAGGGCCAAGAGCATCCATTGAATGGGGAATACGGCGTCGGCTTCCATCGCGTAGGCCAGTCCGTTGCCTACGGCGAGGCCCATGGCGATTCCGGCAATGCCACCGACGACGCTCACGACCACGGCTTCGGCGAGAAACTGCATGACGATGACCTGCGCACTGGCGCCCAGTGCTTTGCGCGTCCCGATTTCGCGGGTGCGCTCCGTGACGCTCACGAGCATGATGTTCATCAGGGCAATCGAGGCGCCCAAAAGTGTAATGAGTGCAATCAATGCGGCGCCGCTGCTGACCGAGTTCAGCGACTCGATGAGCATCGCTGAAATGCTGTCGCTGCGGCGAAGGTTGAAGTTGTCTTCGGCTCCTGGCTTCAGTCGGCGTACCGAGCGCATGACGACCGTGGCACGTGCAATCGTCGCGTCGAGGGCTTCGGGTGACGGAGCCATGACGCTGATAACATAACTCGACCATGGACCTGCGTACTCGAGATGTCCCGTGCGCAAGGGTAGGTACACGACTTGGTCGCTGGACATGAACGAACTGCTTCCCTTCGGAGCGGTTACTCCGACCACCGCATACGGCTTGCTGCCTACACGAACGGTTTTGCCGACGGCTCCGCCGTTGGGAAACAGCTTGCCTGCCACATCAGTACCCAGCACGGCCACAGCACGTGCCTCGTCCTGCTCGGTTTTTGAAAAGAAACGACCCTCGGCGAGTTCAAGACCCTGGGTCAGCGGGTACGCGTTATCTGAAGCAATGACGTTGACGTTGGGATTGGTCTTGGTGCCTTCGTGCTGGACCTCAGTAGCGCCCGCAACGTTGTCGCTCACGCTGGACTTCAGCCCATCGCGTTCGAGTCGCGCTTTGAGGCGCACCGCTTGGTCAATCGGAATCGCAGGTTGGGGTTTTTCCTTGATTCCTTGGCGACCGATGCGGATTTGCATTCCGCCTTGCTGAATCGTGAAGGTGGTCGCGCCCATACTCGAAAACTGCTTGGTGATCGAACCCTCCATGACGCTCGTGGCGGTGAGCATTCCGACCAAAGCCGTGATGCCGATCGCAATGATGAGCGCGGTCAAAATTGCCCGTAAGAGCTGGGCCTGAAGGGCCTGCACTGCCATGCGAAGGGCTTCGAAGACAACGGGGGTAGAGAGACGGGCCATAGAATAGGGTAAAGGTAATGGTGCGCGCGTGGTCTACATTTTGCACCTTTGCACCCGAAATGACCAAGATTTATGCCGCGCTTGCACTCGTGATCGCCTCAGCCACCTCGGCCTGGGCACAGTACGTGTACATTGACTTCTCAGACACCACCGTTTCGGTAAACCAGGGGTTTGCCGATGTGGACTTCAACCAAGACAGCATTGCGGATTTGCGCTTTACCCTCTTGCGCGACACCGGAACCACCGGGTTAATCTCTGCCGTACTGGTTTCGCCACTCGACAGCGCGCGAATTCAAGTGGTCGGTCAGCAACGCGGCGCCTACTACTACCCCAACCGTTTGGCGGTGGGTGACTCTATTTCGCGCTCATCTTCGCTCTGGCAGGGCACGTCGCCTTCGGCCTACTTCGGCTACCTCGACTACCGCTTCAACGGCCAGCACGACCCGTATGCCCAGTGGCAGGCTCCGTATTCAGACGGATTTTTGGGCCTTCGCCGCAACGTCAACGACACTGTCATCAACGGATGGGTTCGCCTTGAAATTGCTGCTGATGGCAAATCATTCACGTTGAAGGACGCGGGCTACCAGGCTGCCGACGACAGCGTGATGTTCGCCGGGCACGTGTGGATCGGTCTCGACGCCGACCGTGATCTTACAGGCTACACGTGGCGCCAGCAATCTGACCGCCTTGAGGTGCTTCGCCCTGCCGGTCAGTCGCCCCGCAGCTTCGGGGTGGTGGACGCGTTGGGTCGTCTGGTGCTTCGCGGAACCTGGACCGGCGACGAAGTCGCGGTTCCGACCACCTTTTTGGCGCCCGGAGCATACTGGTTTGTCAGTGAAGGCGTTGAGGGTGAGTGGCACTTCGGCTTCCGCACGGAACTGCGCTAGCATTCAAAATTTTTAGGAAAATCCGCACGATTTCAGAAAAATCCGAGGATAAAATCCCTAGTTTCTGCAGTAATTTTGCAGAAATTCCCTAATTATGGTATTTGACCTCGACATGGTTGCGGCGTTTTACGCCGGTTACGAATCCAAAGTGAGGGCCGCCCGCACCGTGCTGGGCCGCCCCTTGACCCTCTCTGAGAAAATTTTGTACGCTCACCTTTGGGAGGGCGAGGCCAAGGAGGCCTTCCAGCGCGGAGCCTCGTACGTCGACTTTGCGCCAGACCGTGTGGCGATGCAAGACGCGACGGCCCAAATGGCCCTGCTTCAGTTTATGTCGGCGGGCCGCAAAAAAGTGGCGGTTCCCTCGACGGTGCACTGCGATCACCTGATTCAGGCGCGCGTGGGTGCAACCACCGACCTTCAGGAGTCGATCAACAAGTCCAACGAGGTGTTCAACTTCCTCGCCTCGGTTTCGAATAAGTACGGAATCGGATTTTGGAAGCCCGGCGCAGGTATCATTCACCAGGTCGTGCTCGAAAACTACGCCTTCCCCGGCGGCATGATGATCGGAACCGATTCGCACACCGTCAACGCGGGCGGACTCGGAATGGTTGCGATCGGAGTGGGTGGCGCCGACGCCGTCGACGTGATGGCAGGCATGCCGTGGGAACTCAAGTTCCCCAAACTGATTGGGGTAAAGCTTACCGGTCGTATGAACGGCTGGACCTCAGCTAAAGACGTAATCCTCAAAGTTGCCGGAATCTTGACCGTGAAAGGCGGAACCGGAGCCATCATCGAGTACTTCGGTGACGGTGCGGAATCCCTCAGCTGTACCGGTAAAGGAACGATCTGCAACATGGGCGCCGAGGTCGGTGCCACGACCTCCACGTTTGGCTACGACGACAGCATGGAACGCTACCTGCGTGCCACGGGTCGCGCCGATGTTGCCGATTTGGCCAACGGCCTGCGTGCCGAACTCACCGGCGATACTGAAGTGTACGCTGACCCTGCGAAGTACTTCGATCAAGTGATCGAAATCAACCTCGACACGCTCGAGCCGCACCTCAACGGGCCGTTCACGCCAGATTTGGCCACGCCAATCTCTGAAGTACGGGCCCTTGCCGAAAAGAACGGCTGGCCGATGAAGGTCGAGGTGGGTCTGATCGGATCGTGCACGAACTCATCGTACGAAGACATGACCCGCGCGGCTTCGATTGCGCGTCAGGCCAAGGCAAAAGGCCTCAAGGTTGCTGCGGAGTACAGCATCACTCCGGGATCCGAGCAAGTTCGCTTCACGGCCGAGCGCGACGGACTCCTCGATGTCTTTGAAGAGATTGGCGGTAAAGTGTTCGCGAATGCCTGCGGACCCTGCATCGGCCAGTGGGCCCGTGAAGGTGCCGACAAGCAAGAGAAGAATACGATTGTTCACTCGTTCAACCGCAACTTTAGCAAGCGCGCCGACGGAAACCCCAACACCCACGCGTTTGTCGGTTCTCCGGAGCTCGTCACGGCACTTGCGATCGCCGGTGACCTTGGATTCAATCCGCTCAAAGAC
>DMDX01000005.1:2698-2874 GCA_003451355.1 Cryomorphaceae bacterium | reverse complement strand
GAGGATGCGGGCTACCAGGCTCCGGCCGAAGATGGAAGCCACGTATCCGTGGACGTGAAGTCAGACAGCCAGCGACTGCAGCTCCTCGAGCCCTTCGCCGCATGGGACGGTACCAACATTACCGGCGCCAAAGTGCTCATCAAGGCCCAGGGTAAGTGCACCACCGACCACATTTC
>DMDX01000005.1:0-2338 GCA_003451355.1 Cryomorphaceae bacterium | reverse complement strand
ATCGGTGCGGTAAACGCCTTCAATGGCGAAACCAATACGGTACTTAACCAGCTCACGGGCGAATACGGTGAAGTTCCGGCCGTGCAGCGCGCCTACAAGGCCGCGGGCATCCCCACGCTCGTGGTCGGCGACCAGAACTACGGTGAAGGTTCGTCGCGCGAGCATGCCGCCATGCAGCCCCGCCACCTCGGCGTGCGCGCTGTTTTGGTGAAGAGCTTCGCCCGCATCCACGAGACCAACCTCAAGAAGCAGGGAATGCTCGCACTGACCTTTGCGAACGAGGCTGACTACGACAAGATTCAAGAACGCGACGTCGTGGACTTCGCCGACTTGACGGAGTTTGCTCCGGGCAAACCGTTGACGCTGGTGTTCCGCCACGAAGACGGAAGCGAGGACCGCATCGTCGCCAACCACAGCTACAACGCGCAGCAGATTTCGTGGTTTAAGGCAGGTTCGGCCTTGAACATGATCGAGAAGTAAGCTGTACTGCGACCTTTTGAGCTCCGGCCCCGCGAGGGAGCCGGAGTTTTTTTGCCCCCACACGACGTCAAGCGCCTTGAATATGCGCTACTTTCGGGGAACTATGCACCACGACGCCGCGACACGCCGAGTCCACCACGGGTGGGCCATGTACGACTGGGCCAACTCGAGCTATTCGCTCGTCATCGGAACGGCCATTTTCCCCATCTACTACAGCGCCGTCATGGAGGCCGCGGGGCGTGAGAGCTACCGTCTATTCGGAATCGAATTCAGTACCACCGCCGCCTACACCTTTGTCATGGCCGCTGCCTACCTCGTGGTGAGCTTGGGTACGCCCTACCTCAGCGCGTTGGCTGAGGTTTCAGGCAGCAAGAAGACCTTTATGCGCCGCTTCATTTACACTGGCTCGCTCACGTGCTTTGCTATGTATTTTTTTACCGCAGATGCGCCGGTTCTCGGGCTAGTGACGCCGTTTATCGCGTCGATCGCCTTTGCCGGAAGCCTCGTCTTCTACAACAGCTATCTGCCTGAAATTGCGGCCCCTAAGGACCAAGACGCATTAAGTGCTCGCGGCTTCGCCTTGGGCTACTTCGGGTCAGCACTCATGCTGATCGCCGCGCTTGTGTTGATTCAAAATCCAGGTTGGTTGGGACTTGACGGGCCGGGCTTAATCACGCGCTTCACTTTTGTCGCGGTCGGAATTTGGTGGCTCGGATGGGGCGAGTACAGCCTGCGCCGCCTTCCTGAAGGGCACGCGGTCGGGAACCGTCAAAAAGGTTGGATCCGCGCCGCCTACCAGCAGCTCTTTGATGTGGCCAAGTCCTTTCGCGCCACCAAAGGCCTCGAGCGATTTGTCCTTGGATTTTTCTTTGCTTCGGCGGGGGTTCAGACCGTCATCCTCATCGCGACCCTTTTTGGGAGCCAGGCGCTGCACCTTGAAACGTCTTCGCTCATCACCACCATTCTGCTCATTCAGTTCGTGGGTATGCTCGGATCATGGTTATTCGCCAAGTTGAGCGGAATTATGGGCAACATCCGCGCGCTTCTCGTCTCGGCCGTCATGTGGATGCTCATCAGTTTCCTGGCCTACTTCATTCAAAATGAGCTACAGTTTTACCTCTTGGGCGCGGGGGTAGGGTTGGTCTTGGGCGGAATCCAATCGCTCGCCCGATCCACATTTAGCCAACTGCTGCCTCCGGCCGAAGAGCATGTGGTATACTTCAGCTTTTTTGATGTGGCCGAGAAACTCGCCACCGTGCTTGGAATGGTCGCGGTGGGCTGGCTCGAAACCCTGACAGGTGACTTGCGCCTCGCGGCGGTCATGCTTTCGGGCTTTTTCGCCGTAGCGGTGGTACTTTGGGCACGAGTGCCGTGGCAGCGCTAGTGGCACACAAATTGTAAACTTGGGGTATGCTTAGAGCGTTTTCGGTTATTTTTTTACTCGCCACATTGGGCTCGGTTTCGGGCTGTTACTACGACAACGCCGAACAGCTCTACGGCACGGGCGAAACCTGTGATTCAACCTCCACCTGGACTGCCGACATTCAACCACTCATTCAAGCACAGTGTGTGGCTTGCCACCAAGGTGCCAGCGCAATCGGTGGCCTTGATTTGAGCTCGCATGCGAGTGTACAAAATTCCGCACTGAACGGGTCCTTAATGGATCGCATTCAACGCGGCGCGGGTGATCCGCTCGCGATGCCCCCCAGTGGGCCCCTTTCAAACTGCAACGTAGCCAAAGTCCGCGTCTGGGAGCGGGGAGGCGCACTACCGAATTGATTATGAAAAAGATTTTTGCACTGATGACCCTAGGTCTGACCCTAGTGGCATCCGCCCAGAAGCTTACGAGCAAAGACAC
>DMDX01000067.1:5903-6148 GCA_003451355.1 Cryomorphaceae bacterium | reverse complement strand
GAGGACCAAACGCTGCACATGCATTCGGGGCACCCGCAGGGGCTTTTCCCGTCGTCGCCGCAGGCTCCGCGCGTGGTGGTAACCAACGGAATGGTCATCCCCAACTACTCCAAGCCCGACGACTGGGAGAAGTTTAACGCCCTCGGCGTCAGCCAGTACGGCCAGATGACCGCCGGCAGCTACATGTACATCGGCCCGCAGGGCATCGTGCACGGAACCACCATCACCGTCATGAACGCGGCCCG
>DMDX01000067.1:961-5600 GCA_003451355.1 Cryomorphaceae bacterium | reverse complement strand
GCCGCCGAAAAGCGCCACGCCCAAGGCTGGGTCGACCGCCTAACCTACTCGGCCGACGAGGCCATTGACCTCGCACTGGCCGCGCAAGCCGTGCAGGGCAACACTTCGATCGCCTTTGTCGGAAACACCGTGGATCTATGGGAGCGAATGGTCGCCCGCAACGTCCACGTCGACCTGGGTTCTGACCAAACTTCGCTGCACAACCCGTGGGCCGGAGGCTACTACCCCCAAGGCTACAGCTACGACGAATCCAACCGCCTCATGGCTGAGGACCCGGAGCGCTTCCGCACCGAGGTTCAGGCCACGTTGCGCCGCCACGTCGCCGCCATCAATACGCTGCACGCCCGAGGCATGTACTTTTTTGACTACGGAAACGCATTTTTGCTCGAATCCAGCCGCGCCGGAGCCGACGTCATCGCCGAAAACGGCCTCGACTTCGCCTACCCGAGCTACGTGCAGGACATCCTCGGGCCGATGTGCTTCGACTACGGTTTTGGCCCGTTCCGCTGGGTGTGCGCCAGCGGCTCCGCCGAAGATCTGCGCACCACCGACCGAATCGCCGCCGACGTGCTGCGCGCCCTGGCCGCCGAAGCCCCCGACGACATTCGCCTTCAGATGGAAGACAACCTGCGCTGGATTGAGCAGGCCGAGCAGAACCGTCTCGTGGTCGGATCGCAAGCCCGCATTCTCTACGCCGACAGCGTGGGCCGCATCGCCATCGCGCGGGCCTTCAACCAGGCCATCGGCCGGGGCGAATTGGGGCCAGTGGTCCTCGGCCGCGACCACCATGACGTGAGCGGAACCGACTCTCCCTACCGCGAAACCTCCAACATTTACGACGGATCGCGCTTTACCGCCGACATGGCCGTGCACAATGCCATTGGTGACAGCTTCCGTGGGGCCACCTGGGTTTCGCTGCACAACGGGGGCGGCGTGGGCTGGGGCGAGGTCATCAACGGCGGATTCGGAATGCTGCTCGACGGCAGTTCTGAGGCCGACACCAAGCTCGAGCGCATGCTCTTTTACGACGTAAACAATGGAATCGCACGCCGCGCCTGGGCCCGCAACGCCGAAGCGCTGACCGCCATTCGCCGTGAACTCGAACGCAGTTCGGGGCTGCGCGTGACCCTCCCCGCACTCGCCGACGATTCATTGATTGACCGCGTCGCAGCCGAACATTTTTAATCCTACCTTCACGGCCATGAAAAACCTAATTGCCCTCTCTGCCGCGGCCCTGCTCGCCGTTGGCGCGGTGTCTTGCCAGTCTGGCGGTTCCGCCCCCGTCGCCGAAGGCGGCGCACGCATCGTGTACGTTCGTTTGGATAGCCTCGTAAACCTGTACGACTACCACAAAGAAATGTCGAAGGAATTCGAAGCAGCTGCTACCAAAGCAGAGGCCGAACTCGTACGCGGACAGCAAAACCTTCAAGCCGAGTACGACGTAATTCAGCGCGCAGCCCCTGGCCTCAGCAAAGTGGAACTCGAGCGCGCCCAGATGGATTTTCAGCGCATCCAGAACAACTACCAGATGCTCGAGCAGCAGAAGAGCGGAGAGCTTCAGCAAATGGAACAGTCGATCAACGAAGTCGTGAAAGAGCAGGTGGACAAAGCCATTGAGGCCATGCGCGACGAAGAGCAAATCGACCTGGTCCTCATCTACGAGACCAACGTACTCTATGGCAGCGAAGCCCTCGACTATACGTCAAAGCTCGCGGAATACCTCAACAAGCTTCCCAAGCCGGAAGCCAGCGAAGAGGCCCCCGCCAAAAAGTAAGTAGCCCCTGCTACCCACGAAAAAACCCCGAGCGCGAGCTCGGGGTTTTCTTTTGCGGTGAACGCGCGCGTGGTTAGATACCGGCCGCCTCGTTGAGCACGGCCCGCGAAATCACGATGCGTTGGATCTCGCTGGTGCCCTCGTAAATCTGGGTGATTTTGGCGTCGCGCATCAGTCGCTCGACGTGGTACTCCTTCACGTATCCGTATCCGCCGTGAATCTGTACCGCCTCGATTGTGGCCTCCATCGCGACCTCAGACGCGTAGAGCTTGGCCATCGCCGACTCTTTGTCAAACGGCAGATCTTGGTCCTTGAGCCAAGCTGACTTGAGCACAAGCAGGCGGGCAGCCTCAATCTTGGTGGCCATGTCGGCCAGCTTAAACGCGACACCTTGGTGCTCGCCGATCGGCTTTCCGAACGACTTGCGCTCGGTCGCGTACTTCGCCGCGAGCTCGAGGGCGCCGCTGGCAATTCCAAGTGCCTGAGCAGCAATGCCGATGCGGCCTCCGCTCAGAGTTTTCATCGCGAACTTGAATCCAAATCCGTCTTCGCCGATGCGGTTTTCTTTCGGAACCTTCACGTCTGTAAACATGAGCGAGTGGGTGTCGCTGCCGCGAATGCCCATCTTGTCCTCCTTCTTTCCGACAATAAATCCGGGCATGCCCTTTTCGACGATCAAGACATTGATCCCGCGGTGGCCCTTGGCCACATCCGTCTGCGCAATTACGAGGTACACGCTGGCGGAATTTCCGTTGGTAATCCAATTCTTGGTTCCGTTCAAAAGGTAGTGGTCGCCCATGTCGATGGCCGTCGTCTTCTGCGATGTCGCGTCAGAACCCGCCTCGGGCTCGCTCAAGCAAAACGCTCCAATGATTTCACCGGTCGCCAAGCGCTTGAGGTACTTCTCTTTTTGCTCGGGCGTGCCAAACTTTTCAAGGCCCCAGCACACTAGCGAGTTGTTCACGCTCATGCACACCGAAGCCGAAGCGTCAATCTTTGAAATCTCCTCCATGGCCAAGACGTACGAGATGGTGTCCATTCCGCTGCCGTGGTACTCGGGCGAAACCATCATTCCCATCAGTCCCAGCTCGCCCATCTTGCGAATTCCCTCGGCCGGAAACTTTTGGTGGTCGTCGCGCTCAATTACGCCTGGAAGCAGTTCGGTCTGTGCGAAGTCGCGCGCCGCCTGCTGAATCATGAGGTGCTCCTCGGTAAACTGAAAATGCATGATGTCAAAGGTTGATTGCGCAAAAATAACACCTGCGAGCCCCACCTTTGTTCAGTGCATCAAGCTATTTGGACGCAAAACGGACCCTTTCGCCTCATCGGCGTCATGTCAGGCACGTCGCTCGACGGTCTTGACCTCTGCGCTGCGGAATTCGAATGCACCGGCGACCGCTGGAACTACCGCATTCACGCGTTTGAAACGATTACGTACCGCGGAACCCCTTGGCCCGAACGACTCAGCGCCGCCTACGCCGACCGAGGTCCTGTCCGCGACCAAGTGAGCCGTGATTTCGCCACCTGGTGCCAAGACCAGTGGCTGTCCTTTAATGCCCGCCACCACTTCGCGGCCCACGCCGTCGCTCACCACGGCCACACCGTCGAGCACGACCCTTCGCGCGGAATCACCGTGCAAATCGGCCACGAGGCCTCGGTATTCACCTCAAGTCCCATCCCAGTCGTCGGAGACTTTCGCAGCGGCAGCGTCGCCCGCGGCGGCCAAGGCGCGCCGCTCGTCCCCCTCGCCGACCGAGACCTATTCGCCGACTTCGCCGTCTGCGTCAACCTCGGAGGCTTCTCAAACGCCTCATGGACTGACGCCGGCGGGCTTCGCCGCGCCGGCGACCTCGGACCCTGCAACGGGCTCCTCAACCCCCTCGCGAGTGAACTGGGGCTGGACTACGACCCCGAAGGGCAGCACGCGGCAAGAGGATCAGCCCATCCCATTCGAGCCCTTGAACATCTAGCATACTACGCCACGCCCTTCCCCAAAAGCCTCGGCCGCGAGTGGATGGAACGCGAATTTTGGCCCGTCTTCAATTCCGCCCGCCCCCCGCGCACCGAAGACGCCTTGGCCACGGCCTCGGCACACATCGCCTGGTCCATCGTCCACGGCCTCAGAACGGCACATGCCCCGCACGGCAAGGCCCTACTCAGCGGCGGCGGAGCCCGCAACGCCTACCTCGTGCACCAACTGAGCCACATCGCCCCCGAATGGGACTGGATCGTGGCCAAAAAAGACATTCTCGATTCCAAAGAATCCCTCGCCTTCGCCTATCTTGGGCTGCTGCGCCTGCGCAACGAACCAAATATCCTAGCTAGCTATGCCGGAGGCCAAAATGACGGCTGCGACGGCACGGTGTTTGGAAATTCTGACAAAACCTAACCTAAGTCACCTAAAAACTTAACCATTCGCGCCTAAATTGGCCGCCGAGTTAACTCCCTCCCCATGTACACCCTGATGATTGCCCTCTTTGTGCTCGGCTACGCCGCCATTGCCTTTGAGCATACGATTAAAATCGATAAAGCGGCGTCTGCACTCATCACGGGTGTTGTCCTTTGGGCGGTGTATGTCCTCAGCGGAGCCGACATTCACGACACCGAACACCACCTGTTGGAGCACTTGAGTGAAATCTCGTCCATCCTCTTCTTCTTACTCGGGGCTATGACCATCGTCGAAGTCGTCGACGCCCACGAGGGCTTCTCGGTAATTACCGACCGGATTCGCACCAATAAACCCGTGGTGCTGCTATGGATTCTGGCTTGGCTGACCTTTTTCATGTCGGCGATTCTCGACAACTTGACCACGTCGATTGTCATGGTTTCGCTCCTTCGCAAGCTCATTAAGGACCAAAACATGCG
>DMDX01000067.1:0-695 GCA_003451355.1 Cryomorphaceae bacterium | reverse complement strand
TTCAAAACGGTCACGCACCTTCCGCCATTTATGGGAATGATGCTCAGCCTCGGAATCATGTGGGTCGTCACCGACCTCTTGCACCGCCGCAAAACTGCCGAGACCCGCAGTGAATTTGGGGTACTGGGGGTCATTCGCCGCATTGACACCCCTTCGGTGCTCTTCTTCCTCGGAATCCTATTGGCCGTAGCCAGCCTGCAAACCGCCGGGCAACTTCGCGACCTAGCCGGAGTCCTCGACACCAGCATCGGCACCACCACTGAGCCCGGAATTTACCTCGTCGGCGGCATCATTGGTCTATTGAGCGCCATTGTCGACAACGTTCCGCTTGTCGCTGCCGCCATGGGCATGTACGATATGGTTCCGGGGACCTTCTTTGCCCAAGATGACTTCTTCTGGAAGTACCTGGCCTTCACTGCCGGTACCGGCGGTTCCGTTCTGATTATCGGCTCTGCTGCCGGCGTCGCGGTAATGGGCCTCGAACGCATCCCCTTTGGATGGTACCTCAAGCGCATCTCGTTCCTGGCTCTTCTCGGCTACTTTGCGGGTATTGCGGTGTACGCCATCCAACGTTGGATTATCTTCGGTTGATAACTCGCGGACTTCGGCACTGAATTTGTTCCGAAGTCTTCGGAATTTAGTGCCATGAACATGCCTTTTCTTCAAATTGAACTTCCGGCCGAGTCGGCCCCCAT
>DMDX01000122.1:6720-10230 GCA_003451355.1 Cryomorphaceae bacterium | reverse complement strand
TCTTCTGAATTCGGAACCTGGATCAGCACCCTGACCGGTATCGACAACCTCCAGACGCCCGACGACGCCCTCGGGTCAGGTCTTCACCAAGGCGGCCAAGGCAGCTTTGTCGACGTACACATCGACGTCAATTTTGACCCCAAACTCAAGCTGTGGCGCCGCGTCAACCTGCTGGTTTACCTCAACCGCCACTGGGACGAAGCCTGGGGCGGACACCTCGAGATCTGGGACCCCCAGATGACCGAGGTGCTCCAACGCGTGGCTCCGATGCACAACCGCGCCATCATCTTTTTGACCGACGAGAACAGTCCGCACGGCTACAAGGCCATCAATATTCCCGAAGGTGAGTCGCGTAAGAGCTTCTACGCCTACTACTTCACCGAGGTCAGCGACGGATTCAAGTACAGCGACTCGAAGTTCATTGCCCGCCCCGACGACAGTTTGGCGCGACGCACCGCGACGTCTGTCAAGGAATGGACCAAAATCCGCGCGAAGCGCGTGCTGAACGCCCTCGGAGTCAAAATGCTTGACTTCCAAGACAAAAACCGCTTTTAAGGCGGAATGGCCAAAGCTCAGTTCGGCAACAAAACGCCCAAAAAACCCATCACGTGGACTGCCCTCAAGCAGATGTCGCGGATGTACGTGCACGTCAAGCCCTACCGTGGCGAATTCTTGGTAGGCTTGCTCATGCTGCTCCTCTCGTCGGGCAGCAACTTGGCGTTCCCGAAGTACCTCGGTGAACTCGTCGATGCCGCCCAGACTGACCCTTCAGCCATCGACGGAATCGCCCTGACCCTGATCCTCATCTTGCTCGCCCAGTCGGTGTTCAGCTTCGGGCGCATCTTCTTTTTTGAGCGCGTGGCCCAGCGGTCGCTCGCATCCCTGCGGTCGGCCATGTACAACCACTTGGTAAGCCTTCCGCTGCCGTTTTTTCACGAAAAGCGCATTGGCGAACTCACCAACCGCCTTCAGAGCGACATCGGCGTCCTTCAAGAAACGTTTACAAGCACGTTGGCCGAATTCATTAGGCAAATCGTCATCATTGTGGGCGGAATCGCCCTTCTGGTCTACCAATCGCCGTCGCTGACGGGCTTTATGCTTTTGGTGCTGCCCCTGGTGGTGATTCTCGGCGTGGCCTTCGGAAGCCGAATTCGCAAGTACGCCAAAGACGTGCAGACGGCATCCGCGGAATCCAACACCATCGTAGACGAGACGCTGAGCGCAGTGGCCACCGTGAAGGCCTACACGCAAGAGGGCTTCGAAAAAAACCGCTACCGCACGGCACTTGACCACGTGGCGGCCCTGGGTATTCGCGGCGGAATCTACCGCGGCGCATTCAGCAGCTTCATCATTCTCGGCCTCTTTGGCGCCCTGGTGGCCGTAATCTGGAAGGGCGCAAGCCTCATCGCGACCGGCGAAATGGCCTCGGGACAGCTCTTTAGCTTTGTCATCTACTCGGGCTTTATCGGCGGATCCGTGGGCGGACTTGCCGACGTGTACAGCCGCCTGCAGCGCGCGATGGGCGCCACCGAAGCCATCATGGCCATGCTCGACGAGCAGCCCGAAACGAGCAACCCGCAGCCAGAAACCAGCAACCAGCAGTCAGCAGCTAGCAACCAGCAGCCAGCGGTCACCTTCCGCAACGTCCACTTCGCCTACCCCACCCGTCCGGACGTTCCGGTGCTTCAGGGCCTCAACCTCGAAATCCGTGAGGGCCAGCAGTGCGCCCTTGTCGGGTCAAGCGGCGCCGGAAAATCGACGGTGGTGCAGCTTCTGTACCGCTTTCACGACCCGCAGCAAGGCGAACTCCTCGTTCAGGGCCGCGACGCCCGCGACTGGCCCCTCGACGAACTGAGGGGGCGCATGGCCTGGGTTCCGCAGGACGTCGTACTCTTTGGACGCAGCATCCTCGAGAACATTCGCTACAGCCGCCCCGAGGCCAGCGACGAAGAGGTGCGGCGGGCCGCCGAAGACGCGAATGCGTGGGAATTCATCGAACGCTTCCCCGACGGCTGGAACACCCAAGTCGGCGAGCGCGGAGTGCAGCTGAGTGGCGGACAGCGCCAGCGCATTGCCATTGCGCGAGCCATGCTCCGCGACCCCAAACTTCTGGTGCTCGACGAGGCCACCTCATCGCTCGACCCTGAAAGCGAGTCGCTGGTTCAAGGCGCCCTCGAAACCCTCATGCGCGGACGCACCTCGCTCGTAATCGCCCACCGCCTCAGTACAGTGCGCCACGCTGACGTCATCGCCTTCATTCACGAAGGGCAAATCGCCGAAATGGGCAGCCACGACGAGCTCATGCAGCTCGACGGCGGACGCTACCGCGCCTTTGTGCAGAAGCAGTGGAACGGAACCCTAACTTCGCATTAATGCACCGGATTCCGTCCTTTCTTCGCAACAAGTACGTCCTAGCCGGACTGCTTTTTGGTGTGTGGATGCTGTTTTTGGACTCCAACAACCTGCGCATTCAGTGGGAACTAGATCAGGAAGTCCGCGCCCTAGAGGACGGGGTGCGTTACTACCGCAGCGAGCTCGAAAAGACCCAAAAGCGCCTTAAAGAGCTGGAGTCCGACCCCGCGCAGCTCGAAAAGTTCGCCCGAGAAACCTACTGGATGCGCCGTCCCGGCGAAGAAGTACTGCTGGTCGAACCCTTGGACCCCGAAGATTCCGACACGCTATGATGCCTGAACTGCCCGAATTGGGGGTTCCGAAGTCCGCCCACGAATCACTGCCTGACTTTGGGCCCGCGGCACCCGCCGACCGCATGGTGACGGTGGATGTGGACGGTTCCGACCCAAAAAAAGCCAACGAGGCTGCGCTGGCGACGCTCATGGATGGTGCGAGCAGCATTCTGTTTTGGGTGCACCGGACCGACGACGTGACCGCGCTTACGGCCGGAATCGACAGCAGCATTGCCCCCGTGCACTTGGTCGGCGACCTCGATCCCGAGGCCTTGGCCACGCAGCTCCATGGCGATACCCAAGGGCTGTGCAACGCCGACCCCATCGAGCAAAAGGCCCGCAGCGGCCAGTGGTTTACGGGGAGCTGGTCGGGTGACCTCGCACGTCTAAAGCGCGCCGAAGAGCTACTACCAAAGGCCATGGGTGCCGTCGTAAGCAACGCGTGCGTTGCGGCGCTGCAGGGGGCCGCCGCACAACTGGCCTGGGGTCTCGCGAGCATCGAGGCGGTGAACCCCGCTCCGGGACGCCCCGTCGGCCTCGTAATTCAGGCGACCGAAGACTACTTCGAGACGGCCGCGATGGCCCAAGCTGCCCGACTTCTGTGGACGCGCAACCCGCTGTGGATTGTGGGTCGAGTGGCCGGCAGTACCAGCGAAGACGCTGCCGACCTCGTCGACCGCGGACTACAGGCCCAAGCCCTCGCCCTTGGAGGTTGCCGCGACCTCTGGATCCAGCCCCTGAACGACAGCCCACAGGCCGCGCGATGGGCACGCCACCAGGCATTGGTGCTGTACTACGAGAGCGGCCTGTTCCGCCACGAATACCC
>DMDX01000122.1:4177-6447 GCA_003451355.1 Cryomorphaceae bacterium | reverse complement strand
TCAGATTCTCGACCACAACCTCGACCCATGGACGTAGTGCGCTTGCCCCACGAGTTTTCGATGCCCGGCGAACCTCCGTTCGTACGCGGGCCCTATGCGTCGATGTACACCCAGCGGCCGTGGACCATTAGGCAGTACGCCGGATTCAGCACCGCCGAAGCCAGCAACGCATTCTACCGCCGCAACTTGGCGGCGGGTCAAAAGGGCCTGAGCGTTGCCTTTGACTTGGCCACCCACCGCGGCTACGACAGCGACCACCCCCGCGTTCAGGGCGACGTCGGCAAGGCCGGTGTGGCCATCGACAGCGTCGAGGACATGAAGTTGCTGTTTGACGGAATTCCGCTCGACGAAATGTCGGTGTCGATGACGATGAACGGCGCAGTGCTACCCATCCTGGCCTTTTATATCGTGGCTGCCGAAGAACAGGGCGTGGCCCCTGAGGCGCTGCAGGGCACCATCCAGAACGACATCCTCAAGGAGTTCATGGTGCGCAACACCTACATCTACCCTCCGGCGCCCAGCCTGCGTATCATTGCCGACATTTTTGGTTATACCAGCCGGCGGATGCCCAAGTTCAACAGCATTTCGATTTCGGGCTACCACATGCACGAGGCGGGTGCTTCGGCCGAAATCGAGCTCGCCTACACGCTGGCCGACGGCCTCGAATACCTGCGGACCGGCTTGGCGTCGGGTCTTGACATCGACGACTTCGCTCCGCGCCTCAGCTTCTTTTGGGCCATCGGAATGGACTTTGTCACCGAGGTCGCCAAGCTCCGCGCGGGCCGTGCCCTGTGGGACCGCATTGTGGCTTCGTTTGAGCCCAAAAACGTCAAGAGCCGCGCCCTGCGCACGCACTGCCAGACTTCGGGCTGGAGTCTGACCGAGCAGCTCCCCTTCAACAACGTCACCCGCACGGCTGTCGAGGCCATGGCGGCGGCCTTGGGCGGAACCCAGTCCCTGCACACCAACGCGCTCGACGAGGCCATTGCCTTGCCCACCGACTACTCGGCGCGCATCGCCCGCGAAACCCAAATCCGCATCCAGCAGCGCACCGGAATCACCCGATTTGTCGACCCCTTGGGCGGCAGCATCGCCGTCGAGGAGCGGACCGCCGAGCTCATGGATCGCGCGTGGTCCTTGATCCAAGAGGTCGAGGCCTTGGGCGGAATGACCAAGGCCATCGAGGCTGGTCTGCCCAAACTTCGCATCGAAGAAGCCGCGGCTGCGAAGCAGGCGCGGCTGGATTCCGTGCAGGATGTGCTCGTGGGCGTCAACGCCTTCAAGGCCGAAGACGACACCGAACTCGAGATTCTCGAAGTCGACAACCGCGCCGTACTCGCCAGCCAGGTAGATCGCCTAAAGCAAATTCGCGCCCAGCGCAACCCCCAAGCGGTTGCACAAGCACTTGAAGCGCTTGAAACGGCTGCCCGAAGTGGCGAAGGCAACCTTCTCGACCTCAGCGTTGAAGCGGCCCGCGTTCGCGCTACCTTAGGTGAAATCTCTGACGCCCTCGAACGCGCCTTTGGCCGCTACCAAGCCCAACTCAACATGGTCCACGGAGTTTACGCCCGCGAATCCGCCCAAGACGGCCAACTGGCCGAAGTCCGCGCCCTGGCTGACGAATTTGCGGCGCGCTACGGCCGACGGCCGCGCCTGCTCGTCGCCAAAATGGGCCAGGACGGGCACGACCGCGGCGCCAAAGTCATCGCCACGGGATTCGCCGACCTCGGATTTGACATCGACCTCGGCCCCCTCTTTCAGACCCCCGAAGAAGTCGCCCAGCAGGCCGTCGAGAACGACGTGCACTGGGTGGGCGTGAGTTCGCTGGCGGCGGGGCACAAAACGCTGGTTCCGCAGCTCGTCGCGGCGTTGGCCGCAATGGGCCGCCCCGACATCCAAGTGGTGGTCGGAGGCGTGATTCCGCGCCAGGACTACGACGCGCTCTTTGAAGCGGGCGCCGTGGCAGTCTTTGGCCCCGGAACCCCCGTGGTTACCTCAGCCCGCGAACTCCTACAGAAATCCCTGAGCTGACGCGATGAACGGCCCAAGCTGGACTCCCGAAGAATGGGCAGACGGCATTCGCCGCGCCGACCGGGCCTTTCTCGGACGGGCACTCAGCTTGGTCGAAAGCCAGCTCCCCGCCGACGCCGAACGGGCCGCAGCGCTGTTCACTGCACTTGGCGCCACCCCACAGGGCAGCTTTCGCCTGGGAATCACCGGCAACCCCGGGGCCGGAAAAAGCACCTTAACTGAGGCCATGGGCGTCCGCT
>DMDX01000122.1:1132-3934 GCA_003451355.1 Cryomorphaceae bacterium | reverse complement strand
ATGGGCGTCCGCTGGGCCGATTCCGGCCACAAAGTAGCCGTGCTCGCCGTCGACCCCTCGAGCAGTCTGCACCGCGGAAGCATTTTGGGCGACAAAACCCGAATGGACCAACTCAGCAAGCACCCGAACGCCTTCATTCGCCCCGTGGCGAGCGGAGGCCAGCTGGGCGGCGTGGCAGCCTCGACGCGTGCGGCCATCCAGCTGCTTGAGCACGCGGGCTACACCCGCATCGTCCTTGAGACCGTGGGCGTGGGCCAAAACGAAACCGATGCCGTCCACTACGTCGACGGGCTGCTGCTCGTGGCGCTTCCGAACTCAGGCGACGACGTGCAGGGTATTAAGCGCGGAATCATGGAGCGCGCCGACCTAATCGCCGTCAACAAGTGCGACGGTTCGTTTGCCGAAGCGGGCCAGCGGGCCGCGCTGCAGCTGCGCGAAAGCATGAAGTGGTTCCGCCGCGACGACGGGTGGAACGTACCAGTCGTTCAAGTGAGTGCCACCGAGCGCCGCGGCCTCGGCGAACTCGACGAAGCGCTCGACCGCTACGAGCGATGGGTGCGCGGAACCGGATCCTTTGAAGCCCGACGTTCCGACCAACGAGCACATGAGTGGGCACAGACTTGGCCCCAATTCGCCGTGGAATGGGCACTCAAGCACCCGGACGCCGCGGGCGCCTACGCCAAGGCCCATGAGGCATTTGGCCAGGGGCAATCTGCATTGGGTGCGCTTCGAAGCGCATTTAACGCTTAAAATTCGTACGCAACCTCGGCCTTGAGGTGCTTGAGCGCCGCCTGAGTGGGCAGCTGCTTCATTTCCATGGCCGCGTTGAGCAGCGCACGCGAAAGATCCGCGCCGGTAGCGCCAGGCTCGAGTTTCGCCGAAACCGTGTTCAGCAGCGAAACCATGGCCGACTTGGCCGTCACCACGTACTCCCACACGTCGTCAGAGACGTAGATCTGTTGGCTGAGGTTGTGCTCAAATTCGTCGCGAATGGCCTTTTGGAGCAGCAGCAGGTACTCGCCGTTGGTCAAGCTGCCCGACTTCACGCGGACCAACAGTGAACTGGGGCTAATGCGCTCCAAAAACAGCGCAAGTCGCTCGTAGGCCTGAAGCCGCAGCGGAAGCGCTTGGCGCTGGTTGTGCGCGCGGTATTCGGCCTTTCGGCGCTTGTCTTCGTTGTCAAAGTAGTTTGACATCATCAAGTACACTGCGATTAAAATGAGCAGTGACGGGAACACAAAGCGAAACGTGTCAAGAAAAACGTCCATGCCCCAAATATCGGGGCGTTTCGTGCAATATCGTACTTTTGACCTCGTGATTTCTCGTTTATCCGACCGCGTACAGGCAATGGCACTCCCAATGACCATTGCGATGGCTAAAAAAAGCCGCGCCCTTCAAGATCAGGGATTGGACATAATTAGCCTCAGCCTCGGCGAGCCCGACTTTGACACCCCAGACTTGGCCAAAGCCGCCGGAATTCAAGGCATCGAGCAGAATTTCTCGCACTACATGCCCGTCAGCGGGTACAACGACGTTCGCGACGCCGTAGCCACTAAGTTTTTGCGCGACAACCACTTGACCTACGGCCGCAACCAAATTGTGGTGAGCACCGGGGCCAAGCAGTCGATTGCCAATTTGCTCATGGCGCTCATCAATCCGGGTGACGAGGTGATCATTCCCGCTCCGTTCTGGGTGAGCTACAACGACCTAGCCGAGTTCTGCGGCGGCCGCGTCGTGAGCCCCGTAGCCGGCCGCGAGCAGGAATTCAAAATCACGCCAAACCAACTGCGCGAGGCTCTGAGCCCCAGCACAAAGGTTCTGATTTTCAGCAGCCCCAACAATCCGAGCGGAGCAATGTACCGCCAAGACGAGCTCGAGGCCTTAGCGGCGGTCCTGCGCGACTTCCCCCAAGTGGTAGTGATTGCCGACGAGATTTATGAGTACTTGAGCTACGGCGAGGTGCCGCACTACAGTTTTGCCCGAATCGAGGGCATGTACGACCGCACGGCCACCGTCAACGGAATGTCCAAGGGCTACGCGATGACCGGATGGCGCCTCGGGTTCATGGGTGCGCCCGAGTGGCTTGCCGAGGCCTGCGACAAGGTCCAGTCCCAGTTTACGAGCGGAGCCAGCAGTATCGCACAGCGCGCAGCGATGGCGGCGCTGCTGGCGGGGCCCGAACCCGTTCAGTACATGGTCGAAGCGTTTAAATCACGCCGAGAACGGTTCTTGACTGCGCTTCGTTCCGCACACAAACTGCACGTAGACACACCTCCAGGGGCCTTTTATGCCTACGTCGACGTACGCCCCTACCTCGACGACCGCTACCCGACGTCCAACGACCTCGTGATGTACCTGCTTGAGCATGGTGTGGCGGGCGTTCCGGGCGAAGCCTTCGGAACCCCCGGATACATTCGCTTCAGCTACGCCGCCAGCCAGTCAGACCTCGACCGGGCGGCCGAGCGCATTGCCAACGCACTGAACGCCCTTTAGCATGCCCACGCGCCTTCGCATCGCCGTCAACCAGATTCGAGAGCGCATCAACCTTCGGATCTACGACAGCAAAGTAGCGGTTGTCAAGACACTGCGCTACATAAGCGTTCCGCTGTCGTTGCTCTCTGTGGCCGCGCTCATTGTCTCGCACGGATACGCCCTCGAGCCTAGTGAAACGGCCCTCGTGGACATCTTGCTCAAAACCACCATCGGTTTTTACATATTTAAGTACTTCGCCGAACTCTTTTATGACTTTTCGCCTGCGGAATACGTGCGAAAATCCCGTTTTGAGTTCAGCTTGATGCTCTA
>DMDX01000122.1:0-896 GCA_003451355.1 Cryomorphaceae bacterium | reverse complement strand
AGTCAAGCGATTTGATGAGCTCTTCATGCTTCTCGTTCAGGGCTACTTCTTGGTATTTGTGGCCCTCGAACTGGGCAAAGCAAGCAGGCTTCTGCCGCAAATGAAGCTCAGCCCCCCCGCTCTCTTGGCCATTAGCTTTAGCCTCATCACGCTGCTTGGCGCGGGGCTCCTGGCGATGCCTGAAATGTCGCGACTCCCCAACGGTTTAAGCACGTTAGACGCTTTATTCACCAGTGTTTCTGCCGTATGCGTCACGGGATTGAGCACCTTTGACATCGCCACCGTCCTGACGTTTAAGGGCAAGGTCATCTTGATGGTGCTCATCCAACTCGGGGGCCTGAACTTCATCACCTTTACCTCGCTCTTTGCCCTTCTGGCTAATCCAGGTATCGGAACCCGCTACAAAAGCATGCTTCAAGCCAGCTACTCAGCGGAATCGCTTGAAACGAGTGTGCAATTGACGGGGCAAATCGTGCGGTTTAGCCTGCTCTTTGAAGCCGTGAGCGCCGCACTGCTCTTTATCTCATGGGGCGACCAGCACTTCGCGACAGTGGGCGACCGAATCTTTCACTCCCTCTTTCACGCCATCAGTGCGTTCAACAACGCCGGATTCAGCCTGTACACAGGGGGTCTTGCCGATGCCAGCCTGCTCGGAAACGTTCCGCTCGGACTCGTCATCGCGCTCACCGTGGTACTTGGCGGCCTCGGCTTTCGTCCTATTTACGAGGTATTTAGCTACAAGGCACTCAAGCACCGCCGCAGCAACCCCTGGGTGCACTTTTCGGTAAATACCAAAATTGCGGTCTACGCGATTGCCATTTTGGTTCCGCTCGGCGCACTGCTGTTTTTCATTCTCGAACAGCACGGAACCCTAGCGGGTCAAAGCCCCGCCATGG
>DMDX01000080.1 GCA_003451355.1 Cryomorphaceae bacterium | reverse complement strand
GTAGCCCCGCCAAGAATCGAACTTGGAATTAACGTTTAGGAAACGCTGGTTATATCCATTTAACTACGGGGCCATATTTGATAAAACCTTGGTCAAATTTAACCAAACTTATTAGGGCATAGATACAATCACTGCTCACTTCACTGCTCAGTTGTATTTTCAAAAATCGGTAAATCCTTGATTTTGTTGACATTAATCTTTCAAAGAACGCATTAGTTCAAGAATCTGACATTCTATCCGTTGAACTACGGGGCCAAGGGCCGCAAAATTAACCCCTGAGGGCTGCGCAACCCTGCTCCGTGGCGAGAACGTGCTACATTCGCTGCATGCGAACACCCCTAATGATCCTGGCGATGGCCCTGTCGGTGGCGACGGCTTGGGCGCAGCAGCGCTCCGCACCAAAAAAAAATAAGGTTCCGCAAGCGTTTGAAACGGTTTTTGAACGCAGCAACGGCCTGGAATCGCCGACCTACCTCGAGATGATGGACTACTACCGCAGGCTGGTGGACGCCTACCCCGCGGTGCTTGAGCTGATTGATGCGGGTCCGACCGACGCCCACTACCCGCTGCACCTGGTGCTGGTGAGCCCTGAGGGAAGTTTTGATCCCGGCCAGTGGGCCGCCGAAGGCAAAATGCCGGTGCTGATTAACAACGGAATCCATCCGGGCGAGCCCGACGGCATCGACGCGAGCATGATGCTGGTGCGCGACGTGGCGCAGGGCCGGGTGAAGCTGCCGGCGAATGTGGTACTGGCGGTGGTTCCGTGCTTTAACATTGGCGGAATGCTGCAGCGCAGCCCCTACCACCGGGTGGACCAGGACGGTCCGCGCGAGTTTGGTGCCCGCGGAAACAGTCAAAACCTCGACCTCAACCGCGACTTCATGAAGGCCGACGCGGTCGAGACCCGCAGCCTGATCCGCGCCATCGAGTGGGTGAATCCGCTGGTGCTGATCGACAACCACGTGAGCAACGGCGCCGACTACCAGCATGTGATGACCCTTTTGAGCACCCAGCCCGAGAAGCTGGGCGGAGCCATGGGCGACCTTCTGCGCCACCAGCTAGAGCCCGAGGTCTACCGCCGAATGAAGGATGCGGGATTCCCGATGGTTCCCTACGTCAACCACTGGGGCACCACGCCTGAGAAGGGCTGGGACGCCTACCTCGAGGGTCCGCGCTACCTCAGCGGGTACGGCGCGGTGCGCAATATCTACAGTTTTGTGCCCGAAACCCACATGCTCAAGCCCTTCGCCGACCGAGTGAGGGCAACCTACGCGCTGAATGTGGCCCTGATTGAAACGTTTGCAAAGCATCGCGAAGCAGCAGCCAAAGCGGTCGAGGCCCAGCGCAAGGCAGAATCCGCCGCAGTCCGCTTGCCCGTGGCCTGGACCATTGACACGACGCAGGTGAATCGGGTTCCGTTTTTGGGATACCAGCGCGGAACCAAACCCTCGGAGGTCAGCGGGCAGCCCCGGCTATTTTATGACCGCAGCAAGCCCTTTAGCATGGATGTTGCCTACCGCGACATGGCCGTGGCGACCCAGTGGGCTGACATTCCAGAGGCCTATGTAATTCCGCGTGGATGGACCGAGGCATGGTCGCGCCTGACGGCCCATGGAATTAGCTACCGAGAACTCAAGCGCGACACGACGCTTCGCGTGGAGGTGACCTACATCGAGGGCTACAAAGCCTCGCCGCAACCTTATGAGGGGCATTTCACCCTTAGGGACATCAAGACCCGACGCGATACCCTCGAGGTTCAGTTTCTCGCCGGAGACTACCTCGTGCCGGCCAATCAATCGCATCGCCGCTACCTGGCCGAGGCGCTCGAGGCTGACGCCCCAGACGGGCTTCTTGCCTGGGGGTTTTTTAATGCCGTGCTGCAGCAAAAAGAGGGATTCAGTGGCTACGCCTTTGAAGACACTGCCGCCAAACTGCTCCGCGAGCGCCCCGCGCTTAAGGCGGCGCTGGAGGCCAAAAAAGCCTCGGACGCTGACTTCGCCGGCGACGGGGATGCTCAGCTCAACTGGCTGTTCAAGCAAACCGAGTACTACGAGCTGCGGCACCGCAGGTACCCGGTGTACAAACTGTTTTAAACCTTGCCTCCCATTTACTATCCTACGTTCATGAAACCATTTGCTCTAGCACTATCCATGGCGACCTTGTCTGTTGTCGGTCATGCGCAATCAACCTCGCACACCCCCACGTGGACCGACGGAATTGCCTGCATCGTTTATTCCCACTGCACGAACTGCCACAACCCAGGCGGAATCGGGCCCTTCTCGCTCCTTACTTACAACGATGCCTTTCAAAACCGGCAGTCCATCGGCGCCAGTGTGGCGGCGTTCAGTATGCCGCCCTTTCCGCCAGCTGAACAACCTAAAAAGTTTGCTCACGCCAACACCCTTACCGCGCACGAGCGGGCCGAACTCGTAGACTGGGTAAACAACTTTGCCCCATTGGGCGATGCGAATGCGATTCCACCTATTCCCAGTTTTTCAAGCGGACCAGGCCTTAGCCAGCCCGACGTGCAACGTCGGGTACCCAACTACATGGTCAATACCACTCAGGACTTGTACCGCGTGTTTGTGCTTCCGCTCAACAACCTCACAGATAAATTCATTCAGTCAATTGAAGTGGTTCCAAACAACCGGTCCATTGTGCACCATGCGCTAATTTTTCAGGATACGAGCGCGCTGCCGCTTCAGCTCGACGCCAACGATCCGGGCCCCGGCTACACGGCTTTTGGCGGAACAGGATCTTCATCCTCAACACTCATCACCGGCTACGTGCCCGGACAAGGCGTATTTGAGTTTCCGTCCGGATTCGGATCCAAAGTCCTGACCAACAGCAATTTACTTGTTCAAATTCACTATCCGGGATACGTTTTCAATCAAATGGACAGCACCGAAATCCGCATCAAATACGCCAACGGAACGGTTCGCAACGTAACCACTTCGCCCGTACTTAACCACGTTCAAAACCTAGTTAACGGACCCTTGGTGATTCCCGCCAACCAAGTAAAAACATTCAAAGCAGTGCGTACCGTGCCCATGAACCTCACGCTCACGGCCGTCATGCCGCACATGCACTTACTCGGTAAAAGCTTTAAAGCGGGTTTCGTACACAACGGCGACAGTACCCAACTCGTACACATTCCCGAATGGGATTTTCACTGGCAGGGCTTTTATACCTACAAATCGCCCATTTTTTTACCCCAAGGAAGCAGTGTTTGGGCCGAGGTTACCTACGACAACACCACGACCAACTGGAACAACCCGCACAGCCCGCCCCAGACGGTCACCGCGGGCGAAGGCACGGGCGACGAAATGCTGCTTTTGTACATGAACCTCAGTGCCTATTTACCAGGAGATACGCTCCTCAACTTTGACCCTAACCCGCACTGGGAGCACGATTCAGCTTCGTGCGCAAACTACCAAGTTGGCAGCACCGAATGGAACACTACAGTTGCCGAACTGCATTGGAGCCCGTCTGAGCAGCGGCTATTTAGTGATGAGCGCGGAGCGTTTGTGCTCTCTGACGCGTTGGGACGCGCAGTCTCCGATGGAATTTGGACCGAGCCCTCGATTTACGTGCCGGGACTCAACCCCGGCGTGTATTTGGTGCGCTGGTCCCACCGCACTGCGCGCTTTGTGGTGACCTATTAAGCGCCGAAGGCCGCGCGACCCTAGCGCACCTTCGCACCCACCGGCAGGTCGCCGTCGGGCTGCACAAAGGCCAACTTGCCCGTTTCGGGGTTGTCGGCCATCAGGATCATGCCTTGCGACTCGATTCCGCGCATTGCCCGCGGAGCGAGGTTCGCCAGCAAGATCACGCGGCGTCCCACGACCTCTTCGGGGCTGAAGTGCTCGGCGATTCCGCTGAGTACGGTCCGGCGGTCGAGGCCCGTATCGAGCGTAAGCTTGAGGAGGCGGTCAGCCTTGGGTACGCGCTCGGCCTCAAGCACTTGTGCGACGCGAAGGTCGAGCGGCGCGAACTGGTCGTAGGTGATTTCGGGCGCTAAAGGCGCCAGTGCGGGGGCTTCAGATTCGGTCACTTCGGGAGTATTTGCAGCAGACG
>DMDX01000151.1:6388-9309 GCA_003451355.1 Cryomorphaceae bacterium | reverse complement strand
GATGGAACCGCCAAACGACCACAAAAACCCCTCGAGCCACGGTTGCCATCCCCCGGTGGGGTGCTGCAGGCCTTCGGTGACGAAGTAGAACAGCATGATTCCGAGGATGTCGCTGATGGTCGACTGGTAAATCATGAACTCTTTGACCGAATGCTTGCGAAGGTTTTCGACCGACGGAATGATGATGGCCGAGCTTAAGATTCCGAGGGGAATAGCGTAGACGACCGACGAGGACCAGTCGGCGCCCAGGCCGTAGTGCATCACGGCGGCGACAAAGGCCACGCTTACGCCCATTTCGGCGAGTGTAAGGTTGAGGCTGCCAAAAATCATCTTGCGGTTTTCGCGCACCAGTTCGAGGTCCAGGGCGGCCTCGAGCACGATCATGATGAGCCCAATGCTGCCCAAAACCTCGAGAATCGGCTGCACGTCGGGAATCCGGCCCTGCAGCGGACCCTCACTCAGGGCGCGCACGGCAAGCCCCATCCCGAGGAGCATGAGCACACTCGGAATCCGCGTGACCCGCGACAGTATGTTAAAGAGGTAGCTCACGATGACGACAAGCGCCAGCGCGATGAGTACCGAGGGGGTTGAAAATGCTAAGCCCATGCCGGACTAAAGGTAGCACAAACCTGCTGGGGGCGCTGTTTAGCGCTTGCGCAGACGAATGCTCTTGGGCGTAACCTCGACGAATTCGCCGCCTTGAACGTACTCAAGAGCCTCTTCGAGGCGAAGAACCTTGGCGGGGGCAATGCGCATTTTTTCGTCAGAACCCGAAGCGCGCATGTTGGTCAATTTCTTGCCCCTAATGAGGTTCACTTCGAGGTCGTTGCCGCGGGTATGCTCGCCAACAATCTGCGATTTGTAGATTTCTTCGTTGGGATCGATAAAGAAAATTCCCCGGTCCTGAAGGCGGTCAATCGAGTAGGCCAGTGCAGTACCCTGCTCCATCGAAATAAGCGAGCCGTTCATTCGACGCGGAATTTCGCCGCGCATGGGCTCAAAGCCAATGAATCGGTGGTTCATGATTGCCTCTCCGGCCGTTGCGGTGAGCAATGCAGAGCGCATGCCAATGATTCCGCGGCTAGGAATTTTAAAGGTGACAATCATTCGGTCGCCCTTAGGAGTCATGTTGGTCATCTCGCCTTTGCGAAGGGTTGCCATCTCCACCGCGGTGCCGCTGTTGACCTCAGGTAGGTCGATGATTAGGTCTTCAATGGGTTCGCACTTGACCCCGTCGATTTCTTTGGTAATAACCGTAGGCTGTCCGATTTGAAGCTCATAGCCCTCGCGGCGCATGGTTTCAATCAAGATAGACAGGTGAAGAACGCCTCGGCCGTAGACATAAAAAGAGTCTGCCGTAGCGCCAGGAATCACCCGTAAGGCCAGGTTTTTCTCTAGTTCTTTCTCGAGGCGGTCCTTGAGGTGGCGGCTGGTCACAAACTTGCCGTCGCGGCCAAAGAAGGGCGAGTCATTGATCATAAAGAGCATGCTCAGCGTGGGCTCGTCAATGGCAATGGTGGGCAGACCCTCGGGGTTCTCGATGTCTGCGATCGTGTCGCCAATTTCAAAGCCTTCGATTCCGGCCACGGCACAGAGGTCGCCCGCTTGAACCGAACCAACCTTGGCCTTGCCCAAGCCTTCAAAGGTGAAGAGCTCCTTAACTTTTGCCTTGGTAATGCTGCCGTCGCGCTTTACCACCGACACCTGCGCACCCTCTTTAAGGGTTCCGCGGTGAAGGCGCCCAATGGCCATGCGGCCCTGGTAGCTGCTGTAGTCCAAACTGGTTACGAGCATTTGCGTGCTTCCTTCGAGGGCCACTGCCTGCGGAACGTGGGCCAGCACTACGTCAAGAAGGTACTCGATGTTCTCGGTTTGCACCTTAAAGTCTGCGCCCATCCAGTTGTTTTTGGCGGACCCATAGACGCAGGGAAAATCCAGCTGCTCCTCGGTGGCGTCCAATGAAAACATCAGGTCAAATACCATTTCGTGGGCATGCTCGGGGTCGCAGTTGGGCTTGTCTACTTTGTTGACTACCACAATGGGGCAAAGCCCCATTTCAAGGGCTTTTTGAAGCACAAAGCGGGTCTGAGGCATCGGGCCTTCAAAGGCATCGACCAAAAGCAGCACGCCGTCGGCCATGTTGAGGACTCGTTCCACCTCACCGCCAAAGTCAGCGTGCCCTGGGGTATCGATAATGTTGATTTTAACGCCCTTGTAGTTTACGCTAACATTCTTGGCCAAAATCGTAATTCCACGCTCGCGTTCTAGGTCGTTGTTGTCTAGAATGAGTTCTCCGGTCTCCTGATTGCTGCGAAAGAGTTGGCAGTGGTGCAGAATTTTGTCGACCAGGGTGGTTTTACCGTGGTCAACGTGGGCGATAATGGCAATATTTCGAATCGGAGTCATGAGGCAGTTGAAAAGCGCCGCAAAGGTACGCCTTTCCCTAGACCTCCGAACCTTTAATCCAGATTATCAAATCGGTAGAGCGGATCCAGCTCGTAGTCGTGCTGAAGTTCGCAGAGCGGATTGATGAGTCCGTCGTTGAGCCCATAAACCCAACCGTGCAGGGTGGGTGCCTTGCGCTCCTTCCAGGCGCGCTGGATCACGCTCGTTTTTGCCAGATTCTGAACCTGTTCGCGCACGTTGAATTCCACGAGGCGGTTGACGCGCTCGGTGGGGTCGTCGTTCAGGTCAATTTCGGCGGAATGCAGGCGGTGCACATCTTTAATGTTGCGCAGCCACTTGTTGATGATTCCGAACGAATTGTTGGTGAGCGAAGCCGCGACTCCGCCGCAGCCGTAGTGGCCGCACACGATGACGTGCTCGACCTTGAGGTAGTGCACGGCGTACTCGAGCACCGACAGCAGGTTGAGGTCGGTGTGCACCACCATATTGGCGATGTTGCGGTGCACAAAAATTTC
>DMDX01000151.1:3474-6136 GCA_003451355.1 Cryomorphaceae bacterium | reverse complement strand
CGGTTGAAGTACTGGGGGTCGTCGTGGCGACGGCCTTCAGACCATGCCTTATTGGCTAAGAGGAGTTGATCGATGTCGCGCATGGCTGTGGGGAGTTAGGACCAGGGTTCAAGAATGTGGGACTGGTGGGCGGCTCGGCGCACGCTCACGGTAACCCCTTTGAGGCCCGCATGCGTCGCGTAGTCGTGAATTACCTCGACGATGTCGGGGTCGATAAAGTCGGCCTGGCTGATGTCCACCAACAGGTCGCATCCGCGCGGAAGCTTTTCGAGCGACTCCTTGAGCTTGCCCTTGTTGAGAAAGCTGACGTTGCGGCGCAGCTGCAGGATGTAGTTGGTTCCGAGATTCGTCAGCGAAATGCTCGAGCGAAAGTCGTTGAAGGCAATAAACACGGTCGCCACGAGCAGGCCCAAGGCAATGCCCCTGAGCAGGTCGGTGAGCAAAATCGCCACCACGGTAAGCGCGAACGGAACCCACTGTAGGGCACCCTGCTTCACGAGCGGGGCAATCACCTTTTTGGGGTGGGTCAGTTTGTAGCCCGTGGCGATTAAGATGGCTGCGAGCGTAGCGAGCGGAATTTGGTTCAGGACGCTCGTCAGGAGCACGACACTGAGGGCCAATATCACGCCGTGCAGAATGGCGCTCCAGCGGGTTTGGGCTCCAGCCTGGGCGTTGACGCTGGTGCGCACGACCACCGAGGTCACGGGCAGTCCGCCCAAGAATCCCGAAACCATGTTTCCGGCCCCTTGTGCCATGAGCTCGCGATTGGTTGGTGTCACGCGCTTGAGCGGGTCGAGGCGATCGGCGGCCTCGATGCTCAAAAGGCTTTCAAGGCTGGCAATCAGGGCCAGCGTGAGTGCGGTGGCCCACACGGCGGGCTGGCTGATCGCGTCCCAGCGCGGAACCACCCACGACGTCGTCGACAGCTGTGGCAAATGCACGCGGTGGCTGGTCGCCACGGCCCAGGCGTCTCCTAATAGTTGGGGGAGTGCGGTGGCGAGGAGGGTTCCGCCGGCCACGGCAATGAGTGCGGATGGAATGATTCGGCCCAGCTTCGTCTTGGCGTAGCCGATCACTTCGGCCAGCTGCAGCCAGAGTAGCGCGGCGATTCCGACGGCAGCGGCACCCGGGCTAAGCGCCCCGATTGCATGGCCGAGGGCCGTAAAGGTGTTGTCGTGGTCGGCTTGGTTAAAGCCCTCGTCGCCAAAAAAGTCCGCATCGTATCCCACCAGGTGCGGAATCTGCTTGAGGATCAGGATGAGCCCGATGGCTGCCATCATTCCTTTAATTACGGTGTTGGGCACGTAGTGGCCTACCACGCCCAGCTTGAGCAGGCCCATTGCGATTTGTACGACGCCGGCAAGGACGACCGCCACCAAAAAGACTTCGAACGAGCCCAGGTCGCTGATCGCCGCCAGCACCACGGCGGTGAGGCCCGCGGCAGGTCCCGAAACGCTCAAAGGCGACCCACTGAGGGCGCCAATGACTACGCCGCCCACCACGCCGGCCACGATTCCGCTCAGTAACGGGGCGCCAGAGCCCAAGGCGATTCCGAGGCAAAGGGGAAGGGCGACCAAGAAAACCACCAGTGAGGCGGGCAGGTCTGCGTTGAGTTGGGGGCGGAATGTGGGCATAAATATTTTGAATCTCGAAAATAAGCGAAACCGATGCAACTATACGAACGAAGTTTTCGAAATTTTCGGATATAATCCAAGTGAGTTACTTGGGTCTAAAAATCTTAAAGTAACGAAGTTGGATTACCTTTGGCGCCCTTTTAAACTCCTCGCCGATGCGTACCAAGTACCAAGACCTTATCGAGCAAACCTTTGAGTGGCCCCAGCAAGAATTCTCGACTGAGGACTCTGAGTTGCTCTGGCACGGAATTCCGGTGATGGAATTAATCAAGCAGTACGGCACGCCGCTTAAGGTTTCGTACGTGCCCAAAATCTCAGAGCACATTCAAAAGGCCAAGCGCATGTTCAACGTGGCGATGGCCAAGGTGGACTACCAGGGGGATTATCATTTTTGCTACTGTACCAAGTCGTCGCACTTTCAGTTCGTGCTCGATGAGGCCCTTAGAAACGACATTCACCTTGAGACGTCGTCGGCCTTTGACATCAACTTGATCGAGACACTCGAAGAAGAGGGACGCATCACTAAAGACCAGTTCGTCGTGTGCAACGGCTACAAGCGGGCCCAGTACACTGAGAACATTGCTCGCCTAATCAACAACGGGTGGACGAGCGTGATTCCGGTTTTGGATAACCGCGAAGAGCTCGACTTGCTCGTTGAGCAGGTCAATCCAGAGAACGCGCATCCGGTCAAAGTGGGTATACGTATCGCAGCTGAAGAGGAGCCCAAGTTCGAATTCTATACGTCCCGATTGGGGATTGGCTACAAGGAAGTGGTTCCGATGTTCAAGAACTACATCCAAAACATACCCAACGTCGAGCTGAAGATGCTGCACTTCTTCATCAATACAGGCATTAACGACACCGCCTACTACTGGAACGAGCTCAACAAAGCCGTGCGCGTGTACATTCAACTCAAGAAGATTTGCCCGTCGCTCGACTCCCTGAATATCGGTGGCGGATTCCCGATCAAGAACAGCTTGTCGTTCGCCTACGACTACGAGTACATGGCCGAGGAGATCATCTCGCAA
>DMDX01000151.1:0-3239 GCA_003451355.1 Cryomorphaceae bacterium | reverse complement strand
TACGAGCGCGTGCTCTTGGGCGGACTCACCTGCGACAGCGACGACTACTACAATTCCGAGCAGCATTCCAACGCGATCTTTTTGCCGAAACTCAAGGCCGACACGCCGCAGTACATCGGGTTTTTCAACACCGGGGCCTACCAAGAGTCGATTGCCGGCTACGGCGGAATCCAGCACTGCCTGATCCCCGCGCCCAAGCATGTGGTCATCAGCCGCGACGCCAACGGCGACTGGAACACCCGCCTGTTCGCTAAGGAGCAGAGCTACAAGTCCATGCTCAAAATTCTAGGCTACTAAGCCTTTGGGGAGCCCCGGCGGCTCCGTACGTTTGTTCAGCAATCCTTTTAACCTACTTCTGCCATGTCCCGCGGACCCATTTCTCAGTTCATCGAAAACCACTACAAGCACTTTAACGCGGCCGCGCTCGTCGACGCCGCTAAGGGCTACGAAGCGCACCTGACCGCGGGCGGAAAAATGATGGTTACCCTCGCGGGTGCCATGTCGACCGCAGAGCTGGGCCGGTCGTTTGCCGAAATGATTCGCCAGGGCAAAGTGGACATCATCAGCTGTACCGGCGCCAACCTCGAAGAGGACCTCATGAACCTGGTGGCCCACAGCCACTACGAGCGCGTACCGCACTACCGCGACTTGACTCCGTCCGAAGAGCGCGACCTGCTCGACCGCGGGCTCAACCGAGTGACCGACACCTGCATTCCCGAAGAGGAAGCGTTTCGCAAGCTGCAGCACCATATTCACAAAGTGTGGTCGTCTGCCGAGGCCAAGGGCGAGCGCTACTTTCCGCACGAGTACATGTACCAGATGATTCGCCTGCCTGAGTTTGCGGCTGAGTACGATTCCGCGGTGGATCCCGCCAACTCGTGGATGCTGGCCGCCGCAGAGCGCAACCTGCCGATTATCGTTCCGGGCTGGGAAGACAGCACCATGGGCAACATCTTTGCGAGCTACGTCATCAAGAGCGAGCTGAAGGCGAGCACCATGAAGTCGGGCATCGAGTACATGGCCTGGTTGGCTGACTGGTACGTGGCCAACTGCCGCAATCCCAAGAACCCGACCGCTCCGTCGGTGGGCTTCTTCCAGATCGGCGGAGGCATCGCGGGCGACTTCCCGATTTGTGTGGTTCCGATGCTCTACCAGGACATGGAAATGGTGGACATTCCGTTCTGGGGTTACTTCTGCCAAATCTCGGATTCGACCACTTCGTACGGTTCGTACAGCGGAGCCGTTCCGAACGAAAAAATCACCTGGGGCAAGCTCGACATCGATACTCCAAAATTTATTGTCGAGTCTGATGCTACAATCGTCGCCCCGCTTATGTTTGCGTGGATACTTAAATGGTAATCTACCCCCATGGAAAAGCGACGCATTATCGTTGACTACAAGAACATTACCTCGGAACAGCTCTCGCTGATTACCGACCGTTACCCTGAGGGTTTTGCGCCCGAAGACATGATTTCGTTCAAAAACTCAAAGGGAGAGACCGTCCGGGCGGTTCCGTTGGAGACGAGCGATACCAAATATTTGTTTAAGGTTTCGATCGAAATGGAGCGCCGCATGGAGGCCTTCATGGACGAAGACGACGACAGCGACACCCCAGCCGACGACGCCACGCCCGATGAGGACGTGGCCGAGGACCTGGACGAATGACGCTCCACTTTAGGATTTACGGACGTAGTTCCCGCTGCGCGCGGCCACGCGCCCGGACCACATCAGTTGGGCCAGGGTCGCGAGAATATCTTCGGTGTTTAGTCCCGTGCGCCGCTGAAGTTCCTCGACACGCATCGGGCTGCTGAGTAGGTCGAGCAGTGCGTCAGCCGCCGGGCCCATGCGGTGGGTACGTTGCGCACTTGGCGCGGAATCCCAGTTCATTCCATCGAGCAGCTGTGCGGGGTGCAGTGCAAGTTCGGCAATGTGGTCGGCCACCAAACTCAGGCAACCCTGACTGTGGACGTCGCTGATTCGCCCCGGAAGCGCATACACGCTTCGGTGGTAGCCGTGCGCGACCTTGGCCGTAATTGACGCACCACTTTTCATCGACGCCTCAATCACGAGTACGCCGTCGCTCAAGCCCGCAATGATGCGGTTGCGCCGCGGGAAAAACTCGGCCCGCGGCGGCGTTCCAAACGGCCATTCCGAAATCCATGCGCCGCCCTCGAGCAGTATCCGTTCAGCAAGCCGCGCGTTGCGCCCCGGGTGGGCCGTCTCGAGCCCGTGGGCGAGCACGGCCCAGGTTGTCAGGCCCGACCTCAAGGCCTCTTCGTGGGCAGCCGCGTCGATTCCCAGCGCGAGTCCGCTGACAATACATGGCTGCGCCAAGGCCAACTCGTGCACCCAGTACTCGGCCATCAGCAGTCCGTCCGGGCTGGGGTTGCGCGTGCCCACCACCGCGAGGCAGCGCGGCTCCTCGCGAAGTTGACCCTTCACATACAGTACGGGTGGCGGATCCGGAATCTCAGCCAAGCGCCTCGGGTATTCGGGGCTGCCCAGCACAAGGGTTTGGATTCCGTGGGTACGGTGCTGCTCATCGGCCCGCTGCATCTCGTGCACGGTCTGAAGCACCACTTTGGTCCACTGCCCCGGAATCCGGGCTGAGGCGGATTCAAATTCGCTCCAGTTCGGAGCCAGTTGCCGCAGCCAGGTCAGTTTTTGCCGGTGCGTCCGCTCAATGCGGTCCAGCGCCAGACGGTAGTTGAGGTCGTCGTTCATGGGCCCAAGGTGGCACTACGACTTCCTTGGAGTCGGTTACTAACGTAAGCAAGCGTTTATTACCTTTGCCGTCCTGGGGGTATAGCTCAGCTGGCTAGAGCGCTTGCATGGCATGCAAGAGGTCGTCGGTTCGACTCCGACTATCTCCACTAGATGATCCCAAACCCCGCCCGATGAGGGCGGGGTTTTCTTTTTTAATGCGACGAGAGCTTGCGTTGGGTCGCTGTTAAAAAAGAAAACCACCCTCGCGCAGTGAGGAGGTTTGGGATTCCCTTCTCGGGAGGCCGCGGTGCACGTGAGCGCAGCGAGCGTACAACGACTATCTCCACCAAGTATGAAAAAACCCCGCCGAGTTTGGCGGGGTTTTCTTTTATCCGTTGGTTTTTTGCTGCGCTTCGCGATAGGGCCGCTTCGCGGCTAATTTCCTAAACGGATATTCCGCTTAATATATTGATTTACAGGCAAATGTGCGTTTCAAGCTGTGAGAGAAAAAGTAAAATCCGGTTATAACCGAA
>DMDX01000147.1:462-4051 GCA_003451355.1 Cryomorphaceae bacterium | reverse complement strand
GTGACGGAGCCAATCCGTTTGGTCGCGACTACGGTGGCCTGAAGTACGCTGCGCGCCTGGATTGGGTTCCGAACGGGCTATTTACGCGGTTTGGACAGTTTCGCCAGGCTGATTTGGTCCGCGAGCGAACGCCAAAACTCATTGTGGGAGCCTACGCCAACTTCAACCAAGGCATGAGCAGCCGCCGGGGCCGCGAGCAGGGCGCCATTCTCTACCTCGACGCCAACCTCGACCCCTTGCTGCCCAACTACGCGCAAGTTGGGGTGGACGGCATGCTGAAGTACCGCGGGTTCTCGCTCCTCGCGGAGTGGATTCAGGCCCAAGCCTATGTTCCTGAGGGAATTGCGTACCGCGTCCGCACCGACGGTTCAGTGGCCTCAACCTTTGAAATCGATGGGGTGAACGATGTTTCGGCGTACGTGCGCAACCGAATGATGAACGGAAGCGGATTCAACGTGCAGGCGGGCTACGTGCTGCCGTCGAACTGGTCGGTGGACGTTCGGGCGACGCAGCTCAACCCGGCGGATTTTTCGTTTTTGCGCAACGGAGCGTTTTACGACCGTCCCCAGTACTATACCGTTGGATTAACGCGCTATGCGTCAAGGTGGTACGGGCTCAAGCATCAGCTGTCTGCAACATGGAACGCCGTGGGCCCTGACGCCCGCAACCACGAGAATTCATTTTTAACTGCACCCGAGTGGACGGTCCGCTGGTGCACCACGTTCATGCTATGAGGTGGGGAATTCTCGCGCTAGGACTGCTGGCGGTTTCGGGGGCATCTTCGGGACCCGACGGAAGCTTTGGTGCCGTGTTTTTCCCCGATCCAGAGGTTGAGCTGACCACGCCCGCGTTCCAAAAGGACAAGGGGTTTTCAACCCAAGAAGAGGTCGTGAAGTGGTTTAACCAACTGCCCACAAACCTACCTAACGCTCAAGTTGAACCGATCAACCTCGGTACCTCGCCCCGGGGCCGCAGCATTGTGGCATTCAGGGTCAACGGTTCAGATCCGGTGGCTAATCCGGTACGGATTTGGGTTCAGGGAGCACTGCACGGAGACGAGCAAGCTACTCCGGATGGGGTGATGCAGTTGGTCGAGATGGTGCTTCGCAATCCAGAACTGGCCAACGGGGTGGAGCTCATGGTGGTTCCCATTGCGAACCCCGACGGCTATGCCCGAGCCATGCGCCAGTCCGCGTCTGGAATGGATTTAAACCGGGACATGATGATGCGCCAGGGCCCCGAGAACCAGCTGATTATGGCGGTTTTTAAGGAATTTCAACCCGAAGTGGCGCTCGATTTTCACGAATACCGCCCGTACCGCAGCGACTTTACCGAGATTGGTTCGCGCGGGGTTACGGCCTACTACGACAACATGTTTTTGGGGTCGTCAAACGTGAATATTCCCGAGGTTCTTCGCGCCGAAATCGCCGCCTACGTCGACGGGGCGGCCACCGCAGCTGCGCAGTGGGGATACCGAACGCATGCCTACTTTGTTCCTGAGGACGACCGCGGAAGCATGCGCATGCGGCTCGGTTCCGCCAGCTCAGGGTCGACGGCGACCAACTACGCGCTGCACAACTGCGTGAGTGCACTGATTGAGACTCGCGGAGTGGGCCAAGGTCGAAGCGCCCTCAAGCGTCGCGTGCACTCGATGGCGGTCATTGGCTTGGCCTACGTGCAAAAGGCGGCTGCGGACCCCGTTCACCTGCGTGCAGTGCTGGATGCCGCGCACCGCGACCCAATGGGGCCTGTGATCGAGCTGAACCAGCCCATCGACCAACGCCGCTACACGTTTATTGACCTCGCGAAGCGCGATACGGCGTCATGGAGGTTCGCAACGCGCGATTACGCGCAGATGCAGGCGCGCGTTCGCCGCCCGAAGCCCAAGTTTTATGCGCTGGACAAGGCTGCGCTAACGCCCGAATTGATCCGCTCGGGATTTTTTGTAAATCAAGAGACGAAGTCGCTCAACCAAATGGCAATGGCCTATGAGGTTACCCAGCGGACTGAAGGGCTCGGTGCCAACAACCAGCGGACCCAAAAGGTGGTCTGCAGCCAGGTGCCAACCACGGTCAAGGGTGAGTTTTTGATTGTGGCGATGGATGACATCCCGTCGCGTTTGTGGTACGAACTCTTTGAGCCAGAGCTCGATAATAGTTTGGTTCGCAATGGATTAATCGAGTGTTCGGTAGGTAAACAACTTCCTTATTATGCAATTTATGAAGAGACTAATTAGCCTTTGTACGTGGGCAGCCACGGTGCTTCCGGTGGTGGCACAGGGCAACCTAGATTTTAGTCTGGGCAATGGTTTGACCGCGGCTTCTGCAGACGGCCAGTACCGAATGGCGATGGGCGGCAGCGTTCAATTGCTCGGAACCTCAATTTGGGACGCAGAGGGACGTGGGCTCCAAGCCTACCCCTCGTTGGGCTTTATGCGTTTGCAAGGTTCCGCGCGACCCGAGGCTGTGGAGTTTTTGGTGCAGCTCAATTTTGCGCAAACGACCCCACTGCTCGATGCTTGGGTGCGCCACACCACGCGATGGGGGAGCCGAATTACCGTCGGTCAAATGCAAAACGTCGGGAACGGCCTCGAAATGCTGGTGTTTGAAGACCTTCAAGCGGCGCCCATGCGCAGCCTTGTGGCCCAAACGTTTTCAATTTCAGGGCGCGAAGCCGGAGTCATGCTCGACCACCGCGTGGCCAAGGACCGCTGGGGAATGGGCGCTTACGCACAAGTGACCTCGGGCGACGGTCGGAATTCGTTTGGCGTGGATTCGCGAGATGTGGACCTTGGCGGTTTGAAGTATTCAGGTCGGGTAGAATTGAGCCTCGGCGTCCCTAAGTCAGGTCAGGCACCGATTCAGTTTGCTTCGTTTGACCGCAAGACTCGGGTGCTTTTGGGCCTTTCGGGGTCCTACAACCGCGGCGCAAGCCAGGCGGTGGGAGAGGGCCACGGGGCGTTTCAAATGTACCGAGGTTCCGATGCTGCCTTTCCCGACTACCGCAAGTGGTCGGCCGACGTGCTCGCGACCAAGGGCGGACTCTCGATCTACGGTCAAATGATGTACGCCACCGCGACCAATTTGGATGGTCTTCAGTGGACGCCCTCGGTATCGAATTTGTTGCGCCCTCAAGAGATTAGCCGCGTGCTTCACCTGGGTCGCGCGTTTATCGGCCAAGTCGAGTACGTTCACCCGTCGCGCTGGGCTGTGGTGGGCCGCCGGAGCCTTGTCTTGCCCGAGTTTGGCGACTACTCCGGCAGTTTGGTCGAGGCCGCTTCGGAGTCGCTTTTGGGCATCAATCGCTATGTGGTCGAGCACCAAGTCAAGTGGTTTGTCGGAATTCAACGCCTTGATTTTGTGGCGAAACCGAGTGAAACCCGCCTCGCAACCATGATTCAATTACGTTTTTAATTAGTTCTTTATTCTTAATTTAACCCCATGAAAAAAACCTTACTTTTTCTTGCTGCGACCGCCACGATAGGGGGGTACGCGCAAAATCCGCTCTTAGTAGAGCATTTTAACGATACGACGAATGCGTTGTTGACCAATATGGGCTGGTACGCCCACAGCGGCGGAACCACGAATGC
>DMDX01000147.1:0-253 GCA_003451355.1 Cryomorphaceae bacterium | reverse complement strand
CCGGCCAAGATGTCAACAAACCATTAGCTGCAACCGTGGATACTGGCGCGGTCTATACCTCGTTCTTGATCAAGGCCAACGGAACAGTTGCTACTTCGTACTTCTTTCACTACGCGGAGTACTCGAACATTGCTACGCCCAACTACTCGTCGATCACTACAGCCTTTCGTGCGCGCGCGTTCGTGCGTCCTGGAACCAATCCAGCGACGCAGTTCAAGTTAGGTTTGACGTTCAATAGTTCATCGGTAACTGC
>DMDX01000092.1:1332-14568 GCA_003451355.1 Cryomorphaceae bacterium | reverse complement strand
CGTTACCGTGGATTTCGGAACCCTGTTCATCGACTAGCAGCGGATCAACGCCGGGCATGGGAAGCGTGGCAAACGTGGCTTTCGCCGGTGTGACCCCCGCGAGGTTGGTGATGAGCATTCCACCGGTCTCGGTCTGCCACCACGTGTCGACAATTGGGCACTTTCCCTTGCCAATATGAGTGTCGTACCAGTTCCACGCTTCTTCATTAATGGGCTCACCGACGGTTCCGAGCACCTTAAGACTATCTAGCTTCTTGCCGCGAAGGGGCTCCTCGCCAAATCCCATCAAGCTGCGAATGGCGGTCGGAGCCGTGTACAAAATATTCACCTGGTGGCGGTCCACAATATCCCAAAAGCGTCCGGCATCGGGCCACGTGGGCACGCCTTCAAACATCAGCGTGGTGGCTCCAGCACTCAATGGGCCATAGATCAGGTAGCTGTGCCCCGTAATCCAACCAATGTCGGCGGTGCAAAAGTGTACTTGGCCAGGTTGGTACTGAAAGGCGTTGACAAACGTGTAGGTGGTCCAAACCATGTATCCGGCACAGGTGTGCACCACGCCTTTGGGCTTGCCGGTTGATCCGCTAGTGTACAAAATGAACAGCATGTCCTCGGCGTCCATCGTTTCGGCCTCTACATAGGGGTTTCCCATAGACTCGACCCTCTTGATCTCGTCCTCCCACCACACATCGCGGCCTTTGATCATTGAAACCGGCGTACGGGTGTGCGTGGACACGATGACCTTTTCGACCGAAGGGCAGGCCATGATGGCATCGTCCACTACCGACTTGAGCGGAATCACTTTGGCTCCTCGGTAGGCTCCGTCGCAGGTCACCACCACTTTGGCGTGCGCGTCATTGATACGGTCTGCGATGGACTGGGCGCTGAATCCGCCAAATACGACCGAGTGCACGGCGCCAATTCGGGCGCAGGCGAGCACCGCAATGGCTAATTCCGGAATCATCCCCATGTAGAGGCAGACCCGATCCCCTTTCTGAACGCCGTTGTTCTTGAGCACTTGGGCAAACTGCATGACTTTAAAGTGCAGTTCTCGGTACGAGAGAACGCGAGCGTGGTCACTTGGATCGTTGGGCTCAAAAATCAATGCGGGTTGGTCTCCGCGGGCGTCGAGGTGGCGGTCAAGGCAATTCTCGGTAATGTTGAGCTGCGCGCCACTGAACCATTTTATCCGAGGCTCCTCAAAATTCCATTCAAGCACCTTGTCCCATTTGCGCTTCCAGCGAAAGTGCTCGGCTACGCCGCTCCAAAATGCTTCGGGATCCTGGGCCGCAGCTTGGCATGCAGCCACATACTGGTCGTAGGTGCGAACTTGGTACGGGTAATTCATCGCTACAAATTAGGAAATGTTTAGGTTTGCACGCTGTGCGAACGCGTCTCCTTACCCCATTGCTCTGGCTTCTCTTGACGCTATTCTGTGCTGCGGACCACCCTATGCACCTCGCCGCTCACGAGCTGACGGTGGGCGCAAAGCGCACCGACTGGGCACTTCGAATCTTCACTGACGACCTCGAGGACGCCATTTCGGCCTCTTTGGGCGGAACCAAAGTTCGCCTCGAACGCCCTGAAGGGCGCAGCCAAGCCGAGAATTATGTGCGCAGCAAACTCACCGTATTCCGAGGTCGCAAGGCGCTTGACCTGCACATCGATGGTTTTACCTACCAACCTGACGCGGTCGAAATTCAAATGCACGTCGACGGAGGACTTCCGTTCAGCATCACCGACCGGGTATTGCACGACCGATTTGAAGACCAGCGAAACGTCTACTTCGTCCGTGGCCCAAAGGGCCGTATTGACGCGGTGAGCACTAAGGAAAACCCCCGAATCGAACTAAAATGAGCGTTCCAACTTTTGCTGAACTCGGCTTTTTTCACATTTTAGACGTCTCAGCCTGGGATCACTTGCTCTTTGTGGCGGCACTCATTGCACCGTTTGCTCCGCGCGACTTCAAGCTTTGGCTAGCTGCACTCACTGCGTTTACTCTGGGCCACACCATGGCCATGGCGGGCCAAGTTGCCGCTAAAGTTCCGTTGAACGAACGCCTCGTCGAAGGGGCCGTGCTGGCTACTCTGATTTTTACAGCCGGACGCGTAGTGTGGTTCAAAGGCGCGCCAAAAATGAGCCGTCGCGGGTGGCTTGGGCCTGAACTCGCCATGGCAGCAGCCTTCGGCATTATTCACGGCTTGGCCTTTGCCAAGGACCTTGGGCCGCTTCTGCCCTCTGATACGGGCGCATTGTGGTCAGCCTGGGGCTGGTTTGCGGGCGGAATCGAGCTCGGACAACTCAGCGTCGTCTCCGCGGTTTTTGCCGTTCGCTGGATGGCATCGGCCCGCGGCTTCTCGCCTAAAGATTTTGCCCTGGCCTTGGGGGCGTTAACCCTTGGCATTTCGCTACATTTGGCATCTCAATGGTATTTGGTATGAAAAACTCCATCCTTTTCGCAACTGCGAGCGCGGTCCTACTCAACGTCAGTGCAATCGCACAGCACGTTCCCGCTGACCGTCTGGCACACAGCAAATTCCGCCAACTTGAACAGGAGCTGCCCACCCCCAACAGCTACCGCAATGCTGCGGGGGCGCCGGGGCATGCCTACTACCAAAACCGCGCGGACTACGACATTCAGTTAACCCTGGACGAGAAAACCCACCGCATCACCGGAACCGAGTGGATCACCTACCGCAACAACAGTCCAGACGCCCTCACCTACCTCTGGGTGCAGCTTGACCAGAACATGCGCAAGCCAGGCTCGATGACCGACCAGAGCCGCAAGGGTTCATTGCCTTCATCAATTACTCCAGAACGAGTTCAGGATCGCTACATCGATAAATTCGAGGGCGGATTCAACGTAACCGAAGTCAAATCGGCCGGTGGCGCCAAGCTTCCGTTCACCATCAACAATACCATGATGCGTGTGGACCTGCCCACCGCCTTGGCACCCGGACAAAGTGTCAAGTTCTATGTGGCATGGAACTACCTCGTCAATGACCGAATGAAGGACGGCGGACGAAGCGGCTACGAGCACTTCGACGAGGAGGGCAACACGCTCTACACGATCGCCCAGTTCTTTCCCCGCATGGCAGTGTACGGTGACAACGTAGGCTGGCAGCACAAGCAGTTCTTGGGCTCGGGCGAATTCACGCTTCCTTTTGGCGACTACAAGGTGGCCATCACGGTTCCGAGCGACCACATTGTTGCGGCTACCGGAACCTTGACGAACGAATCCAGCGTGCTCACCGCCGCCCAACGCCAACGCCTCGCGACCGCCCGCAAGACGACCGACAAGCCAGTAATCATCGCGAACGAATCCGAAGCCCGCGAGCGCGAAAAGACCAAGGCCAGCAGCACCAAAACGTGGGTATTTAGCGCGGCCAACGTCCGTGACTTTGCCTTTGCCACGAGCCGCAAGTTCATTTGGGACGCCATGGCCGTCAAGGTGGGCAACCGCACCACGCTGGCCGAGTCGTTCTACCCCAAAGAAGGTAACCCCTTGTGGGAACAGTACTCGACCCGCGCCGTCGCCCAGACCATCGAGACGTACTCAAAGTACAGCATTGACTACCCCTACGAGCGCGCCATTTCGGTGCACACTAAAGACATCGGCATGGAGTACCCCATGATCTGCTTCAACGGCGGCCGTCCAGATCCCGACGGAACCTATTCCGAAGCCACCAAATACGGCATGATCAGCGTCATCATTCATGAGGTGGGCCACAACTTCTTCCCCATGATCATCAACAGCGACGAGCGCCAGTGGACGTGGATGGACGAAGGCCTCAACACGTTTGTACAGTACCTCACCGAGCAAGAGTGGGACGTCAACTACCCTTCGCGCCGCGGACCCGCCGACAAAATCGTGGACTACATGCGTTCGCCGGCCCTGAACATGGTTCCGATTATGACCAATTCAGAGAGCATTTTGCAGTTCGGAAACAACGCCTACGGCAAGCCCGCTACGGCGCTCAACATTTTACGCGAAACCGTCATGGGCCGCGAGCTCTTTGACCATGCGTTTAAGACCTACTGCACCCGCTGGGCGTTTAAGCATCCAGCCCCTGCCGACTTCTTTCGTTCGATGGAAGACGCGAGTGGCGTAGACCTCGACTGGTTTTGGCGCGGATGGTTCTACACCACCGAAGCCGTGGACCACGACTTGGCGAAGGTGCGCATCGCTTCGGTTCCGAGCCTCGACCCGGCCACCATTGAGGCTCAGCGCCGCGCCAACGACGAGGCCGAATTCAAAGGATTCATTGGAAACCAGCGCAACGAGACGAGCAACCGTCCGACCAAGGTTGACAAGGACCCCGCCTACCGCGATTTCTACACGAGTGAATACAACCGCTACGCTGTGTCTAAGTCTGACCTAAAGCGCTTGGCTGCACTGAAGCCCGGCCCTGAGGGATTCTTGCACGAAATCACAGTCAAGAACGCAGGCGGACTCATCATGCCTCTGGTTGTGCGCTACGCATTCGCCGACGGAACCGAGCACATCGAGCGTTGGCCCGCCGAAATTTGGATCAAGAACGAACAAGAGTTCACCAAGACGATCTACTTGCCTAAAAAGGCGGTATCCATCGAACTCGATCCGCTTCACGAGGTGGCTGACATCGACCGCACGAACAACGGCTGGGGTATTTCGGCTGACGAGTACCTTGAAGCGTTGCCCAAACCCACGGGTGCAGAACGCTGGCGGAGCAATCCGATGCGCGACGCACGCAACTAGGGCCTAATTTTGCGGCATGAAGTACGCACCGATTGCCGCGGCCGCGTTGCTGGCCGCTTGTTCCGCCCCTGAAACCCAAGAATCCACGGCTGGCGCCGAACCCACGCACGGAACCTACCTTAAGGACTCCTATGCGGAGGTTCCGCTCGACCAGTACTTGCGCATCAAGGACGCGTTGGTCTCTTCGAACCCCGCTGAAGCCCAAGCCGCCGCCAAGCACTTGGATTCGCTTTGGACGACCAACAGCCCGGGCGACCAACTTCTGTCGTCGGTGCGTCAAATTGCTTCGACCTCAGACCTCGCAGCGCAGCGCGAAGCCTTCTACAGCCTCACCCAAGCCTACCTGGTCTCACTTGAATCCAAGCCCGGCGAAGACACCCTTTACCTTCAGTTCTGCCCGATGGCCTTTGACTTCGAGGGCGCGACGTGGATTAGCCGCGAAAAAGTGGTCATGAACCCCTACTTCGGAGACGAAATGCTCAACTGCGGTGTGGTGCGCAAGCCCATCGTGGTGGGCTCCAACTAAGGATTAAGTTTTCCACAGCCCTCGGGCAGGTCAGCCAATCGCGCTACCTTCGCCCTCGTGGGAAAAATCATTGCCGTAGCAAACCAAAAAGGCGGAGTCGGAAAGACCACCACCGCAGTCAACCTGGCCAGCGCCCTTGGGGTCCTTGAGCAGCGCGTGCTGCTGATTGATGCCGATCCGCAAGCCAACGCCACTTCGGCGTTGGGCTACGACCCGTCCGAACCCAAAACGGGCACCTACCACGTGCTTGAGCACACGGCAACTCCGGCCGAGGCCATCATGGACGGCCGCAACCCCAACCTCATGCTCATGCCGGCACACCTCGACTTGGTAGCTGCCGAACTTGAACTGGTCGACAAACCCCGCCGCGAATACATGCTCAAGACGGCTTTGGCAGATGTCAAAAATGACTACGACTACGTGATCATTGACTGCGCTCCCTCGCTGGGCTTGGTGACGCTCAACGCGCTCACGGCAGCCGACTCGGTGATCATTCCGATCCAGTGCGAGTATTTTGCCCTCGAGGGCCTTGGGAAACTCTTGAACACCGTGCGTTCGGTACAAAACCTGCAAAATCCGGAACTTCAAATCGAAGGAATGCTCTTGACGATGTACGATTCGCGCCTTCGCCTGAGCAACCAGGTCGTCGACGAGGTCCGCCAGCACTTTCATCAGCTCGTGTTTGACACGGTGATTTCGCGCAACGTGCGCCTGAGCGAGGCTCCCTCATTCGGTGAGCCCATCATGGTCTACGACGCCGCATCAACCGGAGCCGAGAACTACCTCAACCTCGCCCGCGAACTTTTGGCACGAAATGCGCAGGTAGGCGCCTAACACCTCTCATTCCGTATGTTTGCTGCTATGCTCCTACCCCAACGCTTTACGACTGCCCTTGCCCTTTTCTTCGGAACCGCAACCATAGCGCTCGCCCAACCTGTGCTTGCCGACGGGGTCGTCGCCGTGGTGGGCAACGAGATCATTTTGCAGTCCGACGTGAGCATCATGAAAGAAACCCTCAAGCGCGAGGGCCAAGACCGAAGTGAGTGCGAAGTGCTCAATGAACTCATTCTCGAAAAACTCCTGGTGCACCATGCGGCCATTGACTCCGTAGTCGTAGACGATGCCGAAATCGACGACAACATCTCGCGCCGCCTCGAGCAGCTCATCGCTCAAATCGGTAGCGAGCGCCGCCTTACGGAATACTACAAAAAGTCGGTGGTCGAGATCAAAGAAGAAATGCGTCCACTCATGCGCAACCAGCTCACGGCCCAGCGCATGCAGTCCACCATCACTGAAAACGTGAAGGTCACCCCGGTCGAAGTGGAGAACGTCATCAAAGGCTTGCCCCTCGATTCCCTCCCGCTCATCGGAACCGAAGTCGAGCTCGCTCAAATCATCATAAACCCCAAGGTCAGTGAGAAATCTGAGCAGGAAGCCATTGAGCGCCTTGATCAGCTTCGCACCCGAATTTTGAACGGGTCAAGTTTCGCCACCATGGCCATCCTCTACTCAGAAGATCCAGGGTCCAACCGCAACGGCGGCGAGTACAAAGGCATCAAGCGCGGGCAGTTCGTAACCGAATTCGACGCGGTGTCGTACAACCTTGAGGTGGGCGAAATTTCAAAGCCGTTTAAAACGGAATTCGGATACCACATCGTCCAACTCCAGGCCAAGCGCGGCGAAGAGCTCGACCTGCGCCACATCTTGGTCAAACCCAAGCTGGAGCAAAAAGACCTTGACATTGCGCAGGGTCGTTTGGACAGCATCCGGACCGCCATCAAGGCGGGCACCCTCAGCTTTGAATCAGCGGCTGAGCGCTTTTCAGAAGACGAAGAGACCAAGCTCAACGGCGGAATCATGCTGAACCCCAACACCATGGACGTGACCTTCAACCTGGATCAGCTCGACCGCGGAATCTTTTACGCGATTCAAAATCTTGAAGTAAACGACCTCAGCGAAGCCTCGCTTGTGCGCGACCCACAGGGCAAAGAGTACTTTCGATTGATTCACCTTCGCAACAAGATTGATCCGCACCGAGCCAACCTCAAGCAGGATTTGGCACTACTCAAGCAGTACGTCGAGAACCAGCGCCGCCAGCAGACCATGGACGCATGGGTGGCCCGCAAGAAGGCTGAAACAGCGCTCAAGGTCAACGGCTCGTATTCAGAGTGCGCAGGCATTTGAGAAAAAGGTTTTTTTACTACCTTTGCCGCCCCTAGAGGAACTACGCCAACGGGGATTTTGCAAACCCAACCTCTGTTTCAAAGTGAAGCACGTTGCAGTTTGAACGTTTAAAACTGATCCCATGGACCTGATTAAGTACGTCCAAGAGACTTATATCGCCAAGAAGGACTTCCCTGCGTTCAAAGCAGGAGACACCATCACGGTGTACTACAAAATTGTTGAAGGTGAAAAGACGCGTACGCAGTTCTTTCGCGGCGACGTAATCCAGCGCGTAGGCGCCGGTGCGACCGAAACCTTCACCATCCGCAAAATGTCTGGCGCCGTGGGCGTTGAGCGCATTTTCCCGGTGAACATGCCGAACCTCGAGAAGATCGAAATCAACAAGACCGGTAAGGTTCGTCGTGCACGCATCTTCTACCAGCGCGAGCGTACTGGTAAGAGCGCACGCATCAAGGAGCGCCGTCACTAAGCCGACGCGCCCCAACACATCAAAGACCGTTCGCGATCCGCGAGCGGTTTTTTTTTGCGTCCTAGTGAGTGGGTATCTGACCGTGGCGCAGCGATTACGGCAAGATTTCGAAGGCCGTGCGACGGTTGCGCGAGCGACCTTCTTCGGTCTGGTTGCTTGCCACTGGCCGCGTAGCGCCGTAGCCCTTGGCAGTCATTAGCGCCCTCGAAATGCCCAAGGTCACCAGGTGCTCAAGCACCTTTTGAGCGCGCTCCTGGGACAGCGCCAAGTTGGCAGATGCGGCCCCGACATTGTCGGTATGCCCTTGGATTTCGATGCGGAACTCCAGATGGCGCTGCAGGTAGCGCGCGAAGCCCTCAAGAGCGAGTCGGTCCTCGGGGCTGAGTTCGGAACTGGCGGTGCGAAAGAGAATGCTTCTCAGGGCAAATTCGGTTCCGGGAGCCGCCTTGCGGGCGACTAACGCAGGCACTTCGGTCTCATCCACATATTCCTCCAGGCGGAGCGCCGTATAGCCAAGCTCAGGGTGCTCAAGTTCAAGTACGCTCGAGGCAAGATCTTCGCGGGCGATTACGGCGGTAAAGCTTCGGCTCGTGGCATCCACCACCACCGACTGGCTGGACTTGGTTTTGAGGTTTTCGATGCGAATTTGGGTGGGCCGCCCGTCCTCGGGAAGGTCGCCGTCTACGGTTCCGCGCACAAAAGCCACCTGACGCCCCGCGGCATCGGCCGGAAGGGCAAAGCGCATCAGGTCGTAGCCACTCCCCTCGCGGCGCTGACTGAAGTAGCCCAATGGTTCGTTGGCGTGCACTCCGAATCCGAGCTCATCTTCTTCAGTGTTGATTGGATAGCCCAAGTTAATCGGCTGCATGAGCGCGGTCCAGTTCGTGTAGAACACGTCGAGCCCACCCATTCCTGGGTGGCCGTCGCTTGAAAAGAATAGGGTCCGGCCGTCGGCGTGCAAAAACGGCGATTTCTCGTCACCGTCGGTATTGATTGCAGGCCCGAGGTTTTCGGGCTGCGTCCAGGATCCGTCGGGGTTTCGCTGGGTGATCCAGAGGTCGAGTCCGCCGCGTCCTCCCGGACGGTCGCTCGAAAAGATGATGCGGTCGCCGTTGGCCGAGAGCGCACCTTGGGATTCCCAGTGGGTGGGCGTGGACGCTTCGTCGAGGCGCCGCAGCATCGACCATTCGCCGAGTTCGCGGTGGGCCACAAAGAGGTCGCAGTTGCGGTAGCCATTTGCATCGGGCGCGCATACCGTAAGCACCATCCACTGGTCGTCGGCACTGACCGACGGACCGCCTTCGTTCAATCCCGCGTTAAATGGGTACTCCAAGGGGCGGACTTCGACGATTCCTTCCTGCGGAATTCCTTCGCACAAGGCCTCCTCAAGGTAGGTTCGGGCCGCGGGACCACTTTTGCGGTCCACCACGTTGCGGCGGCGCGTGAGGTACCATTTGCTTCCGTCGGGGCTTCGAACCGCCAAAAATTCATCGGCCGAGGTGGCCAGGCCTTCGATGGGCTCGGGGTTGAACGGAACCGGGTGGGCCCGCAGCGAGTCTTCAAGCGCAAAGCGGCGAAGCCAACGCCGGGCCTCCGCCCCGGCGTTGGGCGAGGCCCAGTACCGCTGGGCCTCGGCGCGCCTTCCTTGGCCCGCGTGAAGTGCTCCAATTCGAAAGGCCAGGTCGCTCAGGTAGTCGGGGCAGGCCGCGAAGACTTTTTCATAAAGGGCCAAGGCGGCGCGCTCTTCGCCTACGAGCAACGCCAATTCCGCATCGAGATACCAACCGTGAATGGATTCCGGCTCCTTGCGGCGAATGCTGGACATGTAGACTTGCGCCATCGGGCGGTCTCCTTTGGCCAATGCTCCTTCGGCCTTGAGGATTTGCGCAGAAGGAGCTCCTGCTTTGTCGCAATCCCCTAATTGAACTTGGGCTTCAGCGGCCAACGCGAGCAACCAGAAACCAGCCACCAGCAACGGTCGGACGGCCATTACTCCGCTCCGCGCCATTGGTTTTCGCTGGCGGCTACGTTCATGGCTACGGCCGCGTCACTCGAGACGTTGATGACGGTGCGGGCCATGTCCAGTAGGCGGTCTACGGGAAAAATCAGGGCGATCCATGCGGGATTGAGTCCCACTGAATCCAAGACCATGATGAGCATAATGAGGCCGGCTGAGGGGATGGCGGCGGCTCCGACCGAGGCCGCAACCGCAGTCAAGACGATGGTGGACTGCTGGGCGAACGACAGGTCAATAAGGTGAAATTGAGCAAGGAAGACTACGGCAACCGCTTGGTAGAGGCTGGTTCCGTCCATGTTGATGGTGGCTCCGATGGGCAAGGTGAATTGGCTGACCTCCTCTTCGACTTTGAGGTTGTCGTGGACGCACTCCAGCGTTACCGGGAGGGTCGCAGCAGATGATGAGGTGCTGAATGCGAGGAGTTGGGCGGGACGCATTCCGCTGAAAAAGAAGCGAAAAGTGCGCGCCCACGACCAGCCAAACCGACGGGTCGACCACCATGCAATGGTGGGATACACGGTGAAGAGAATGAGCGCCAGCCCGCCGAGGACGGTGAGCATGTAGGTTCCGTACGTTTGAATCAGGCTTGGAAGGCGCGCGGGATCGTCGCCGGTGAGCTGAGTTAAGGTTCCGGCCATCAGCGCAAAGACAAAAAAGGGCGCAGCCTGCATGACCACGACCACCATATGGACAAACACCGCCGAAAGCTGGCCCATGAGCGGACGAACACGGTCGGTCTGCTCGCGGGGCATCAGCACCAGGACGACGCCAAAGAAGATGGCAAACACGATGATTTGCAGCATGCTTCCCGCGCTTAGCGCTTCAAATACGTTACTCGGAACCATTTCAGTCAAAAAGGCCAAGGGACCGCGGTCGCCGGACTGCAGCGTTTCGATTTTGGCCGCAAGCGAAGCATCCATTGATTCGACGTTGTCGGCAGCGGTCGCCTCGGTCAGCCACTGGCCGTCGGGGCTGGGTTTACCTGTGGCCTTGAGCCAGGCCTCAAACCCGCGGCGGTTTTCCATGCGCTGGGCGTGGTCCGCAGTTTTGCCCGGCTGAACAAGGTTTACTACCATGAGGCCTGTGAGGATCGCGGCGAGTGTCGTAATCAGGTAGAGTCCGAGCGCCTTGCCGCCTATGCGGCCAAGGGCTTTGGGGTCGCCCAACTGCCCCACTCCGTCGATGATGCTGAAGAGCACCAGCGGAACCGCAATCAACTTAAGCGCATTGATGAACAGGGTTCCAAATGGCGCGATCCAGTCGGCGGTGAACTGGGCTCCACCTGCAAATGCCGATCCGATGGCCCAAAGAAGACCCGCGCCCATTCCGAGCAAAATTTTGTGGTGAAGCTTCATAACTGGTGGGATTGAATTCGTTGTGCGAGCATGGCGTCAGCGAGCGTCAGGGCTGCCATCGCCTCGACGATGGGCAACGCACGCGGAACCACGAGCGCGTCGTGGCGACCTGAAATGCTTAAATTTTGCACCTCACCGTCAGCATTTAACGCGTTTTGACTTAAAGCAATACTCGAAACAGGCTTGAACGCGATACGCGCCGTGATGGGTCGGCCGTTGCTGATTCCGCCAGTGATTCCACCTTCGCGGTTTTGGCGCACGACTCCGTCGGCATCAGGTGCATCGTTGTGCTGGCTGCCGCGCAGGTCTGCGCCGGCGAATCCATCCCCAAATTCCACGCCCTTGACGGCATTGATGCTGAGCAGTGCATGACCAAGCACGGCGTGCAGCTTGTCAAATACGGGTTCGCCCCAGCCCGCGGGAACTCCAAGAACTTCGAGGTAGACCACTCCGCCGGCCGAATCGCCTTCGCCGCGACGGCGCGCAACTTCTTCTTCGATGGCGGCTGAGGCGACCAGGTCCGGGCACCCCACGCCGCTTTGCTCTCGGAGCGACCAGTCCCACGTCGTGGGATCGCTCGCTGAGATTCCCGCCGCGCGTTCTACAGCGGCGCGCACCGTGACCTCGGGACCGAGCAGCTGCTTGGCGAGGGCTCCCGCTATAACCCGTGCCACGGTTTCGCGGGCCGAGCTTCGACCTCCGCCCCGCACGTCGCGGATTCCGTACTTGGTTTGGTAGGTGGCATCCGCATGCCCCGGGCGAAACACATCCGCCAAGGCAGCGTAATCCTCTGATTGGGTGTTGGAATTCCGCACCAAAAAGGCGATCGGCGTACCAAGGCTCAGACGGCGTCCCTGAGCGTCGGGCTCAGGATGCATACCTGAAAGCCATTCGACGGCATCGGCCTCGCGGCGCGGCGTTCCGGCCGCCCCGCGGGGCTTACGGCGGTCGAGTTCCGCATCGACGGCGCTGAGGTCCAGCGCGATTCCGGCGGGAAATCCGTCGAGCACCCCACCTACTGCGGGGCCGTGCGACTCACCCCACGTGGTGAGGCGAAGTTGCGTACCAAAAGTGTTGCCGGCCATCCTTCAAAAATACGCGAAGCGTACCTTCGTATCATGCGCATTCGCTTTACCGAACTCGCCGGCGTAGTCGGCAGCCCTCAGCCCCTCGCTACCACCCCACTTTGCGGTGCCGAAATGGCTTCGCTTCCCGTGATTAAGGATGCGTACGTCGAGGTCGTGGACGGGCATATTTCGGCTCTTGGCTCGATGACCGACTGTCCCACTGACGACGCGGGCTGGGACGTTCGACGCTGCAGCGGCCAATGGATGATTCCGGGGTTTATTGACAGCCACACGCATTTGGTGTATGCGGCTCCGCGCGTGACCGAGTTTCGCATGCGGCTCGACGGTGCCAGCTACCACGACATCGCGGCGGCGGGGGGCGGAATTCTGAATTCCGCAGCTGCCATCGCGGCGGCTGAAGAGTCCGAGCTGCTGGAAGCGCTGCTTCAACGGCTCGAAACGGCTCGGGCCACCGGCACAGTGGCCGCCGAAATCAAGAGTGGCTACGGGCTGACGTTCGAGTCGGAACGCAAAATGCTTCGCGTAGTACGTCGCGCCCGTGAGCTGCAGCCCATGCCCTTGTGGGCCACGTTTTTGGCGCTGCACGCCCTACCCAAGGACGCGGACCACGATTTATACGTCGATGCGGCCATCGACCAATGGCTTCCGGCCCTTGCCGACGAGGGTCTCGTGGACTTTGCCGACGTCTTTTGCGAAGCCAACTACTTCAGCCCAAGCGACCTGCTGCGGCTCGCTGAGGCCGCGGCGAAGCGCGGAATTCCGCTCAAAGCGCACGTCAACCAGTTTCAGAGCATCGGGGGAATTGACGCATCGGTGGCGGCCGAAGCGCGCAGCATAGACCACCTTGAAGTCCTCACCG
>DMDX01000092.1:0-1198 GCA_003451355.1 Cryomorphaceae bacterium | reverse complement strand
GGCCGACCTCAAAAGCCTATCCCAAGCGTGGGCCCACAGCGACGGCCCCATGCCCGTGGCCCTGCCCCACTGTTCGCTGTTTTTGAACATCCCCTACACACCGGGTCGGCAGATTATCGATGCGGGCTTGCCGCTGGCGATCGCATCGGACTGCAATCCAGGTTCCGCGCCGTCGAGCGACCTGCGCATGGCCTGGAGCCTCGCAACCCACCAAATGAAGCTGCGCGTCGACGAAGGATTGGCTGCACTCACCGCCAACGCGGCCTATGCTGTGGGCGCCGAAGCCCGCATGGGCCGCATTCAGCCCGGAATGGACGCGCACGTCATCCTCACCAAGCCCATGGCGGACTACGCCGAGCTCCCCTACTTCACCAGCGAACAGCGAATTGCCCAAACCCTGATTTATGGCCAATAATCCATGGTCCCACCTGTACACGCCGCGTGCTGGAGAGCAGCGCCTTGGCGATGCGCTCGCCCCGCTGGGTGAGGCGCCGTTTGTGCTGTTCGGCATTGCCGAAGACTTGGGCGTGCGCGCCAACGGCGGACGGCCCGGTGCCGCAGAGAGCCCTGAAGCGGTCTTTCGGGCGCTCCTGAACATTCCGTGCAACGATTGGGTGCGCGGGTCTGACTTTGCCTGGGGCGGAATCTTGGATTTACACCACGCCAGCAGCGTGGACACGGTGGACGAGGCGGTTCATGCTGCGGTGCTGCCGTGGATGAAGGCCGGATGCGTTCCGCTGGTCGTGGGCGGCGGCCATAATAACGCGCTACCCCTGTTGTGGGCGGCGTCTGAAGCCAAAGGCAAATCCGTACATGCGCTGAACCTGGATCCGCACCCGGACGTTCGCGACCTTGAAGGGCGCCACAGCGGCAACGGATTCAGCTACGCCCATTCGCGCGGCTACCTCGACCGCTATGCGGTGCTGGGCCTGAGTGAGTACGCGGTGAACGCTGCGAGCCTTGAACGACTGAAGTCCACAAATGGTTGGGCGTTTGAAACGTTTGAATCGTGGGCAGTGCGCGGCGAAACCTCGTGGGAATCCGCCCTCGACCGCGCTTGGCCACGTGCAGATCGGTCTATTTGGGCTCGAAATCGACGTGGACGGAATCACCGGAGCACCCTCAAGCGCCCAAACGGCGAGCGGATGGACCTGGCTTCAGGCACGCGAAATGGCCTACCGCGCCGGACAGACCGGCC
>DMDX01000099.1 GCA_003451355.1 Cryomorphaceae bacterium | reverse complement strand
GAAAGCGCTTTGCCGGCCCCGAGCCCTTGAACCCAAGATTCCGAAACCCCGAGTCCGCCGACAAGGGCGTAGCCGCTGTCGCACTCTAGGACTGATGCGTCAAATGCCCAGTGGGCAATAGCTTGGCCTGAGGCCGAACGGGCGAACAGCACGCCGAGTGCCATTGCCCAAAAAGAAAAGGTGTTCATGCTTGCTCCGATTTAGAGGGGCAAGCTGCGACGCACTACGAGGTGCAGTCGTCCGGTAAACGTAAGTAAACGGCTAGGACTTCGCGAGTACCACCCGAACCTGAGCCACGACGACGTCGCCCTGCTCGGCCTTAAGCCAGTACATACCCGCGGGCAGGTGCGTCACCTCCCAAGCGAATTGACGCTGGCTAGAATTTAGATTTTTGGCGTCCACCCGGCGGCCAAGCATGTCGTACAAGCTCAGTGAGACGGGCGCGGTTCCGCTCAACTCCAACTGGCCGCGAAGCGTGCCCTGTACGGGATTCGGATACACCACAAGGGGAGAACCACCCACCATAAATGCCCAGCTCGCCGCGGCAAGCAGCAGAACTACAGCAAAAGAGGCCAAGCGTTTCATACCCAACAAACCTACAAAAAATTAAAAAGCGGCAGGGTCCTCTGCCTGCGGGTACTCCTGAAATACAAAGCGAACGTTGCCTTCGCTGTGGATTTCATACACCCAACCGGGCTCAAGGCCCGCGGCCACTGAAGCCTCACCAAGGGCGTCGTATGCGCGCATGATCCCGACAATCATGCCCAGCGTGTTCGAGTAGGGAAAGTCAATCCACAGCGCACGGCCTGAGGGAATATGCTCGGTGCGCATTTTGCCAAAATCTAAGGTTCCAAGGTCGTCGTCGCTGTTGCCCACGACGATTCCGACAAAAGAAAGCAGCGAATCGGGCGCAACCTCCTCGGGATTTGAATAGTACACGCCTACGAGCGAGTCCGTCGACAGGCCCAGAGAGTCCCCAGTCGCTACCACGCGCTCGTACATCGGACCGATCTTCTCAAACGGCCCCATGTAGTCGTAGCCCACCACGACGTACCCGCCTTGAGGCGAGTCATTGACCGTCAATGACTTAAAGGCGCCAAGCCAAGCTAAAAGCGCCACGACGACCAGCGCGATGCTGGCAACGATCCAAATGAGTTTGCGAACCATGCTGCAAAAGTACGCTGACGCAGACACATACGATGCTGGCGCACGCAACGTTAGCGTTCGCAGCGAACCAATGCAACCTTTCACTGCGTTGCCGCATCTTAAGAGCACAAAACCTATACGCAACCATGGCTACCGCACTTCGATTTGGCGTCATATTCGCCCTGATGCAGTTTGTATGGCTAATCGGGGAATACCTCGTGGGCCTGCATACCACGTACATCAATCTACATTCGCTGTACACGAACCTCATCCTTGTTCCGTCGGTCGCGATAATGATTTGGGGCCTCTTTGCGCGCAAGGCGGAACTCGGAGGCGAACTCACCTACCTCCAAGCCTTGGGCCAGGGACTCGGTGTTGGCGCCACGGTGGGGATTCTTTCGGTCGGAATCCAGTACCTCTTTTTTACCTACATTAACCCGAACTTTTTTGCCGACTTCATTCGCTACGCCGTCGACAACCAGCTTGCGACCTTGGACGCGGCCGAAGCCTACTTCAACTTCATCAACTACGCCATACAAGCTGCAGTGTTTGCTCCCGTGGCGGGCCTCGCGACCAATGCCATCGCGGGTCTTTTTCTCAAAACGAGCTGGCGCTAGACCGGGTTTTCGTGCGGAACAAGGACTACCTTTAACGCATGTTTTCATTCTTTCGCAAAAAGTCCGAACTGGACCGCCTCAACGAGCAGTACACGCAGCTCCTCGAGGAATCATTCAAGCTTTCAACGACCGACCGCCGCGCCTCTGACCTGAAGCGTGCCGAGGCCGAAGCCCTCGTGCCGCGCATCGAGGAACTCAGAGCCCAAGCGAAATGAGCGCTCGCGACTTGCGTGGCGCTCGCGTCACCGTCTACTGTGCTGGATCGGCGCGCGTCGCCCAAGACTACGTCGACGGAGCCTCCGAGCTCGCCCAAACCCTCGTCGATGCAGGTGCAGTCCTCGTCTTTGGCGGAGGCAAAACCGGCCTCATGGGCCACATCGCCACCGAAGTCATTCAGCGCGGCGGCAAGGCTTCGGGCGTGATGCCCCAGTTCCTAAAAGACATCGAGATGGACCACCCCTTGGTCGACGACTTCACCTTCGTGCAGACCATGGCTGAGCGCAAGGCGGGTTTGCTCGCGCACACCGAGGCCTTGATTGCCCTGCCGGGCGGATGCGGAACCCTTGAAGAACTCGCCGAAGCCATCACCCTCAAGCGCCTCGGACAGTACCTCAAACCCGTCGTTATCGTGAACCAAAACGGCTTCTACGACGACCTACTGCGCCAACTCAAGCGCATGGTTGACGAAGAATTCATGAACCCCGAGCACCTCGACCTATGGACCGTCGTCGACCACCCTCGAGATGCGGTTGCGGCCATTACTTCGACCTCCGATTTGAGTCCAGATATTTTACACCGCGCTGCCGTAAAGGCTTAAATACTGCAGATTCGGTAAATTAATGCTCCGATAATTTCGGCTTTGGCGTGAAGTCCCTACTTTTGCTGCTCTAAGACATTTTTTCAACTGTTTAACCAACCTCGCAAAAACCCATGAAAAAGGTTCTCGCTCTGTGCTTCGTCGCAGGGACTCTGTTCACTCAACCCGTTCTGGCTCAGGACGCTACCGAAGCTGCTGCCACCGAGCAAGTAGCTGCTACTGATTCGAACACGGCTGCTGCCGACAGCACGGCTACCGCTGCTGTTGAAGAGACAGCTCCCGTCGTTGAAGAAGAAAAGAGCTTCACGCAAGTCCTCAAAGAGAAGTTCATCGAAGGTGACCCTATTTTCATGGCTCCGGTTCTTTTGACCCTCATCTTGGGTCTTGCCATCGCCATTGAGCGCATCCTTTATCTGGCCTTCTCAAACAGCAACAACGACAAGTTGCTTGCTGACATCGAGTCTGCTTTGAAGAGCGGAGGCAAGTCTGCCGCCCTTGAGGTATGCCGCAACACCCGTGGTCCAGTTGCCGCCATCTTCTACCAAGGCATCGATAAGATGGACGAGGGTATCGAAATGGTCGACAAGGCAATCGTAAGCTTGGGTTCTGTGGAGAACGGAAAGCTTGAGCGCGGCGTATCATGGATTTCGCTCTTCATCGCTCTGGCTCCGATGCTCGGATTCATGGGTACGGTTATCGGTATGATCTCGGCGTTTGACGCCATTGAAGCCGCTGGCGACATCAGCCCATCACTCGTAGCAGGTGGTATTAAGATCGCACTTTTGACCACAGTATTTGGTTTGATCGCGGCGATGATCCTTCAGATCTTCTACAACCTGATCATTGCAATGATCGACAACTTGGTAAACAAGATGGAAGATGCTTCGATCACCTTCCTCGACCTCGTAGCAGAACACACGAAGAAGTAATTCACGATGAAGAATATTCGAACGATCAGCATGGGCGCAGCCATCCTTGCGGGGGCTGTTGGCCTGATCCCTACCATGCTCATTTTCTTTGGAGGTGAGTCTATGGTTGACGGGGCAGCGGGATCGGCCATTCTCATCACGGAGATTTTATTTATCGTGACCATTGGTCTGGCCCTATTCAGTGCCGGACTTGGAATGGCGATCAACCCTGCAGGCATCAAAGGCACCGCGATCGGTGTCGGAGTATTGCTCGCGGTGGTACTTGTGAGCTACTTGATTTCATCGGGTGCCGACTTTGAGTCCTACAAGAACACGACCGAGTCTACCTCGCGTTGGGTTTCTGCGGGCCTTAATGCCTTCTACATCATGTTTGTACTCGCAATTGCTGCGGTGCTTTACTCATCGGTGGCGCGATTGCGCAAGTAAGACGGTCTTATGGCAAGTAAGAAACGTGCGGTTCCTGAAATCAACGCAGGCTCGATGGCAGACATCGCCTTCTTGCTGTTGATCTTCTTCTTGGTGACGACCACAATGGACGTCGACAAGGGCTTGCTGGTAAAGCTTCCGCCCTGGACCGAGGAGCAGAACGAGGAACAAGACATTAAAGAAAAGAACATCTTTGTGGTGCTCGTCAACGCTCAGGACCAGCTCCTGATTGAAGAGGAGTATGCGACGCTTGAAGATGTAAGACGCCTGACAAAGGAATTCATCGACAACAATGGCGACGGTGCGTGCGAGGACTGCCGTGGCCTGCGTGATCCGGCGTCTTCAGACAATCCGGGCAAGGCGGTAATCTCTTTGCAGAACGACCGCGGAACCAGCTACAATACATTTGTGAAAGTCCGCAACGAGCTCTTGGGTGCGTACACCGAGCTTCGCAACGAGCTTGCTACCCGCAAGTACGGACGCGACTACGAGTCGCTCAACGAAAGCGATAAAGAAGAAGTGAACACGGTATATCCGCAGTTTATCTCTGAAGCAGAACCTGTTCAAATAGGTGGATAATGGCACTGATTAAAAAGAAGAAAAAAGCGGAAACTCCGCCGTTGTCGACCGCATCGCTGCCCGACATCGTATTCATGCTGTTGTTCTTCTTCATGGTAACCACGACGATGCGCGAAGTGACGTTGCTGGTTAAACTGAAGAAGCCCCAGGCGACCGAGATCCAAAAGCTCGAGCGCAAGGACTTGACTACGTACATCTATGTGGGTGCACCTAAGAATGCAGAGCTCGGTTCTGAGCCGCGCATTCAGCTTGCCGACCAACTCGCTTCGGTGAGTGACGTGCAGCAGTGGGTAATCCTTCAGCGCGAATCCATCAACGAAGCTGAACGTCCGAAGTTTACCGTGTCAATCAAGGCAGACGTTGACGCTAAAATGGGTTTGATCAGCGACATCAAGCAGGAGCTGCGCAAGGCACAGGCCCTCAAGCTGTCGTACTCAGCTAACCCTGCGGCTTCGACCGAGGAACTGTACAAGGCCTACTAAAGGCCTGGTGTTTTGGTTTGAGCCCGGCTCCGAGAGGAGTCGGGTTTTTTTATGGCCTGCGGCCTGCGGCCGGTTTCTTGTTTCTTGTTTCGGGTGGCCTGCGGCCTAAGGCCTTAGGCCTGGCTACTGGTTACTTGTATCGAGCTTCTTGATTTGGTAAATGCTTCAGTTTATGCCATCCCGTGCGAGATTAGGTTCCGTGAACCAGAAGCCAGGAACAAGGAACAATAGCTAGAAGCGAGTCTTGCCAACGAGCCAACCTCGCCAACGAGCCAACCTTGCCAACCTTGCCGAGTGCGCGTACTTTTGGCCGCAATGAATTCCTTGAAGTCTGATTCCCTGTTTTTGGCGTTTGCCGTGGTTCTGTCGATGCTGTTTGTTTCGGGCTTGGGTGGGGCGTCGGTGATGCAGATCCTTGGGTACGGCGGAATGAACTTGAGCGAGGTGATCCTGCGCCAGGAGTTGAATGCGGCACGCGCGCTGTTGGCGCAGCAGGGATTGGGGTCGCTGGCTATCTTTTTGGTTCCGGCGTTGGCGCTGCAGCAGCGTTGGGCACGGGTTGAGGAGCCGGCGACGCCGGCGTTGCCGCGGCACGCGGCCTGGAGTTGGCGCGAGACCGTGCTGGCGTGGACGCTGCTTCCGGCATTGCTGCCCGCGTTGGAATGGGTGTCGGGGTTGTGGTTTCAGGTGCTGCAAGGGCAGGATTGGGCGGCGTCGGCCTTGGCTCAGGCAGAGACCCAGTCGGGTTGGGTCGAGCGCATGCTCTTCTTGCCGCACTGGGGAGACAAACTGCTCGGTGTGATGGTTTTTGTCGTCATTGCCGCGGTGGGCGAGGAGCTCTTCTTTCGCGGAGCCTTGCAGCGAATGCTGCGTGCGAGGGTGGCTCCGTGGGTGTCGGTGGTGGCGTCGGCGGCCCTTTTTGCGGGATTTCATTTTGACTTGATTCACGTTCCATTTCTCGTGATCGCTGGGCTCGTGCTCGCATGGCTGTACGAACGGAGCGGGCGTTTGTGGGTTCCGCTGGGGGCGCACGTGCTGCACAACGGAATCACCTACGTGCAGACGCAACTAGAGGGCCCAGGGTCGTATGCGGCCGGTGCAGCGGTCGAATGGAGCTGGATGGTGCCGGTTGGTCTCGCGGCCGCGTCAGCCGTGGTCGTGGCACTCGCGCGCAAATAAGTACCTTTGCACCGTGGTAAAAATCGCGGACATCGAACTGCCGGACTTTCCGTTGCTCCTTGCTCCGATGGAGGATGTGAGCGATCCGCCGTTTCGGTTGCTGTGCAAAGAGAACGGGGCGGACCTCATGTACACCGAATTTATTTCGAGCGAGGGACTGATCCGCGACGCCGCGAAGTCGCGCGCTAAGCTGGATATTTTTGAGTACGAGCGTCCGGTTGGGATTCAAATTTTTGGTTCCGAATTAGAGAGCATGATTGAGGCGGCGGTCATTTGCGCCGAGGCGAATCCGGACCTCATCGACATCAACTACGGATGTCCGGTCAAAAAGGTGGTGTGCAAGGGTGCGGGGGCGAGTATGCTTCAGGATATTCCGAAGATGGTGCGCCTCACCAAAGCCATCGTCGATGCCGTGGATAAGCCCGTGACCGTCAAGACGCGTCTGGGTTGGGACGACAGCACCAAAAACGT
>DMDX01000098.1:4524-4769 GCA_003451355.1 Cryomorphaceae bacterium | reverse complement strand
TGACTACTGCAACGTTAGTCGCGTTGCTCCTGTAACTCGTAAAATTGGCAAGGCTGGCTCGTTAGCTACTGGCTAATGGCTACTTGTTGTCAGTTTCTGGCTTCTAGCTAAAAATTAAGGGGCACTTGGTGCGAACCAACGAGCTAATCTCAGCTAACGAGCCAAAGAGCCAACGAGCCAATGTACCTTTGAGTCATGCGCCAGTACCACGAATTAATGGACCGCGTGCTCCGCGAGGGCATCGA
>DMDX01000098.1:0-4469 GCA_003451355.1 Cryomorphaceae bacterium | reverse complement strand
CCGCTGCGTCGCTGACTACGGCAACTCTTGTCGCGTTGCTCCTGTAACGAGTAACTAGTTACCAGCCACTGGTTCGTACCTTTGAGTCATGCGCCAGTACCACGAATTAATGGACCGCGTGCTCCGCGAGGGCATCGATAAATCCGACCGCACCGGCACCGGAACCCGAAGCGTGTTTGGCCACCAGATGCGCTTTGATTTGGCCGAAGGCTTCCCGATGGTGACCACCAAGAAGCTGCACCTCAAGAGCATTTTGCACGAGTTGATTTGGTTCATTTCGGGCGACACCAACATTCGCTACCTCTGCCAAAACGGGGTCCGAATTTGGGACGATTGGCCGTTTGCCACCTATTCGAAGTCTACTGACTACGACGGAATCGACATGAAGGAGTTCGCCGCGCGCATCGCTTCGGACGCCGACTTTGCCGCCAAATGGGGCGATTTGGGGCCCGTGTACGGCTACCAATGGCGATTTTGGCCCGGCCCGAACGGCCCAGTGGACCAGTTGCGCGACGTACTTGAAGGCATTCGCCGAAACCCCGACGGACGCCGCCACATCGTTTCGGCCTGGAACCCGGGGTACATTGACCAAATGGCGCTCCCCCCCTGCCACGCCTTTTTTCAGTTTTACGTGGTCGACGGCAAGCTGTCGTGCCAGCTTTACCAGCGCTCGGCGGACATCTTTTTGGGAGTTCCGTTCAACATCGCCTCGTACGCGCTCCTCATTCACATGATGGCCCAGGACCTTGGCCTCGGAGTGGGCGACTTTGTACACACCTTGGGCGACGCCCACATTTACTCGAACCACATGGATCAGGTACGGCTTCAGCTCAGCCGCGAACCGCGCGCCCTGCCCACGCTGAAGTTGAATCCGTCGGTCAAGAGTTTGTTCGACTTCCGCTACGAAGACGTGGAGTTGGTCGGATACGATTCGCACCCGCACATACCGGCTCCGGTCGCCGTCTGATGCTCTACGCCATTGTTGCCCACGACCTGAACCGCGCCATTGGCGGCGGAAACGATTTGCTGTGGCACCTGCCCAACGACCTAAAGTACTTCAAAGAAAAGACGCGCGGATTCCCCATCATCATGGGCCGCAAAACGTTTGATTCATTAGGACGACCCTTGCCCGGACGCCGCAACATGGTGGTGACCCGCCAAACCGAATGGTCGGCCGAGGGTGTCGAGGTGTTTGCCACGGTCGAAGCGGCCATTGCCGCCTTAGAGGGGGCCGACGGGTTCATTGTGGGCGGAGGTGAAATCTACCGCCAGTCCTTAGGCATGGTGGACGTGCTCTACGCCACCGTGGTACATACTCAGATTGAGGGGGCGGATACGTGGTTCCCCGAATACCTCGATCAGTTCACCGAGGTCGAACGCGACGACCACTCGGCGGACGAACGGCATGCCTACGCGTATTCATTTGTTCGCCTACGGGCGAACAAGTAACTAGCAACTAGCTGCTTGTGCCGCGTTGCGGCACTACGCAGACTGCTTAGATAGCTTTTGGAGCACCAAGTCCGCCGTCACGTGCACCTTTTCGGGCAGTTCGTACATGGCGTCGGTGAGGATAGTTTCGCCGATTCCGCGGAGGCCGCGGGCTCCGAGCTTGAACTCGATGGCCTTTTCAACGATGACGTCAAGGGCGTCGTCATCGATGCTAAACTCGATTCCGTCTAAGGCAAAGAGGCGCTCGTACTGCTTGATCAGCGCGTTTTTGGGCTCGGTGAGGATGCGGCGCAGGGCAACGCGGTCAAGGGGCTCGAGGTAGGTGAGCACGGGAAGACGACCGATGAGCTCAGGGATCAGACCAAAGGCCTTGAGGTCTTGGGGCGTCACGTGCTTCAGGAAGGCGTTCTCATCGACGTCCACGCGGTGGGTGGTTCCGGTAAAACCCACGACCTGGGTGTTAAAGCGGCGTGCGATGTGGCGCTGGATGCCGTCAAAGGCTCCGCCCGCGATAAAGAGGATGTTGCGCGTATCTACCTCGACAAACTTTTGGTCGGGGTGCTTGCGGCCACCTTTGGGCGGAACGTTCACCTTGGTGCCCTCGAGGAGCTTGAGGAGGGCCTGCTGGACTCCCTCGCCCGACACGTCGCGCGTGATGGACGGGTTGTCGCTCTTGCGGGCAATTTTGTCGATTTCGTCGATGAAGACGATTCCGCGCTCGGCGTCCGCCACGTTGTAGTCGGCGGCCTGAAGCAGGCGGGTGAGGATGCTCTCGACGTCTTCGCCCACGTAGCCAGCCTCGGTGAGGACGGTCGCGTCGACGATCGCAAAAGGAACCTTGAGCATGCGCGCAATGGTGCGGGCCAAAAGCGTCTTACCGGTGCCGGTCTCGCCCACCATGATGACATTGGACTTCTCGAGGTCTTCGTCGCCCACACCGCCGTGCAGCACGCGCTTGTAGTGGTTGTAGACGGCTACGGCGAGGATTTTTTTGGCGTCCTCTTGACCGATCACGTACTCGTCGAGGCGGGCGCGGATTTCGGACGGCTTGGGCAGGTCCATCGACCCGAGGGCGCCGCTGTCGGCGTCGTCAGACTCCTCTTCGAGGATGTGGTGGGCCTGCTCGATGCAGTTGGCACAGATCTGAGCGTCGAGGCCCGAAACCAGAAGTCCGGCTTCGGTCGACGGGCGGCCGCAAAATGAGCACTGGTTGGTGTCGGTCATGGACGCAGGGGCTTAGCCGCGGGGCTTGCTGACGAGGACTTCGTCGATCATTCCGTAGGCCTTGGCCTCTTCTGAAGTCATCCAGTAGTCGCGGTCGGAGTCGTGCTCCACCTTGTCAAACTCTTGGCCTGAATGGTTCGCGATGATTTCGTACAGCTCCTTCTTGAGTTTGAGGATCTCCTGAAGGGTGATCTCCATATCGCTGGCCTGGCCCTGGGCTCCGCCCATGGGCTGGTGAATCATGACGCGGCTGTGCTTGAGCGCAGAACGCTTGCCCTTGGTGCCTGCACACAGAAGTACGGCGCCCATCGAGGCGGCCATTCCGGTGCAAATGGTGGCAACGTCAGGGGCTACCACCTGCATGGTGTCGTAGATTCCGAGGCCCGCGTACACGCTGCCGCCGGGGCTATTCATGTAGATCTGAATGTCCTTTTTGGCGTCGGCCGACTCCAAAAAGAGGAGCTGCGCCTGGACGATGTTGGCTACCTGGTCGTTGATTCCGGTTCCGAGAAAGATGATGCGGTCCATCATCAGGCGCGAAAACACGTCCATCTGGGCCACGTTGAGCTGGCGCTCCTCGATGATGTAGGGCGTCAGTGAGTTGTCCACGTAGTGCTCAAAGTGCATGCTGCTCACGCCCTTGTCGAGCATGGCGTAGCGCTTAAATTCTTTACCGAAATCCATAGTGGCTTACTTCTTAGATTTATTTACTTCTTTAATAAAGTCCGCGTAGGTCGATTTGATTTCTTTTTTACCAAATGCGCCGAGCACAAACTGCATCAATTTACGCTGCAAAAGTTGTTCCGAGTACTGCTCGGCTTGTTGGCGCTCCTGAAGGAGGTTGACCGCGATGGGCTGCGCCTCTTCGGGGGTCATTTCGCGGCCAAACTGGCGCATGCGGGCAATCACTTCACCGGTTACGAAGTCGATCAGTTCCTCGCGGTGCACGTGGATGTGGTGGTCCTTGACAAGCTTGGTCTCGATGAGCTGCCAGCGCATCGCCTTCTCGGTGTTGGGCCACTGGGCCTCAACTTCGATCGGATTCAATGGCTTCTCGCCCGCGGTGGTCATCCACTTTTTGAGGAAGGTCGCGGGGAGCTTGAACTTCGTTTCCATCAGCTTGTCGCTGGCGAGGTTAAAGAAGTGCTGCTCGGCGTCGCGCTGGTACATTTGAATCAATTCTTCTTTGATTTTAGCACGAAGTCCGGCTTCGTCGGTCACCGCACCCTCTCCGAAGAGCTTGTCAAAGAGCTCGGCGTTTAGCGCGGCGGGCTCGATGTGGTAGATCTGCTCGAGCTTAAACCGGAAGTAGCCGGTCGCCAACGCGTATTCTTCGGGGTTGAATCCGAGTACTTGGTAGATGTCAAAATCCTTTTCGAAGTCGCTCACGTCGATGATCAAACTGTCACCTTTGGCGAGGGCCTTGAGGTCCTTCTTGAGCGAGCGTCCGCTGACCGCGTTGAGGCCGAAGCGACCGTTCTTGTGCGCGGAACCTTCGACCGCCTCACCCTTTTTAGTGACGATGTCAAAGTGGCCGTAAAACAAGTCGTCGTCGCCGGCGGTCTCCACCTCGCTCATGGCGCCGTAGCGCTGGCGAAGGTTTTCGACTTCTTTATCGAGGTCTTTGTCGGTGGGTTCCATGACATAGAACGGAATCTTCACCTTGTCGCTCACCTCAAGCTCGATCTGCGGAGCCACTCCAAGGTCAAACTCAAAGCTGTGGCTGTCGGCGCTAAAGTCCAAGTCACCAGCGACGGGCAGCGGCTGACCCAAAATGTCAATTTTCTCGCGCTCGA
>DMDX01000156.1:13522-14990 GCA_003451355.1 Cryomorphaceae bacterium | reverse complement strand
TGGCTTGGCGAGGTAGCGAGGGGTTTTACTACAGTAGCTACGAGAAGCCCAAGGCGGGTTCTGCGTTGTCGGGCATGACCGACCAGCACAAGTTGTTTTTTCACAAGCTCGGTACTGAGCAGTCTGCCGATGAGTTGGTGTTTGGTGGAGCGGCGACTCCGCGCCGCTACATTGGCGCTTCAGTGACCGAGGACGGACAGTTTTTGGTGGTGACCGCGGCGGTTTCGACCACGGGAAACGAGTTGTACATCCAAGACCTAAAGAACAAAGGCAAGCTGGTGCGCGTGGTGGACGGCTTTAGCCAAGAGTACAATGTGGTGGACGCCGTAGATGGCGCCCTTTATGTGCTGACCAACTATCAGGCGCCGAACTACCGTTTGATGCGTTTAAATGGGGCGCAGGCGGGCCCAGACACGTGGTCTGAAGTGATTCCCGAGGGCGAGTTCCCGATGTCGGTGTCTTCGGGCGCTGGCTATCTATGGGTCGAGCGCATGGAGCATGCGCTGAGTTCGGTGGCGCAGTACCGCCACGATGGGACGAAGGTTCGTGACGTGAAGCTTCCGGGGGTCGGAACCGCGAGCGGTTTTGGCGGACGCCGCGGTGACGAGAAGCTGTACTTCAGCTTCACCAATGCGATTACGCCGTCGAGCATTTATGCGTTGGATCCAGCGAGCGGAGCGAGTGAGGTCTTTTTTGCGCCGAAGATTGACTTTGACCCCGCGCAGTACATTTCGGAGCAAGTGTTTTACACATCGAAGGATGGCACCAAGGTTCCGATGACGATTAGTTACAAGAAGGGGTTGAAGCGCAACGGGGCCAACCCAACCATTTTGTACGGATACGGAGGATTTAACATCAGCCTGACGCCCAGCTTCAGCACGAGCTACGTGGTGTGGATGGAGCAGGGTGGAATCCTGGCCATTCCGAACATTCGCGGCGGGGGCGAGTACGGCGAAAAGTGGCACGTGGCGGGCACCCAGATGCAGAAGCAGAACGTGTTTGACGACTTTATCGCGGCCGCCGAATACCTTTTTGCCGAGAAGTACACCGCGTCGGACTACCTCGCGCTGAGCGGCGGTTCGAACGGAGGCCTTTTGGTGGGCGCCGTGATGACCCAGCGCCCAGAACTGGCCAAGGTGGCCTTCCCTGCGGTGGGCGTGCTGGACATGCTTCGCTACCATACGTTCACGGCGGGCGCTGGTTGGGCCTACGACTACGGAACCTCAGAAGAGAGCGAAGAAATGTTCCGCTACTTGCTGGGCTACAGCCCCGTGCACAACGTCAAAGAGGGCGTGTGCTACCCCGCAACGATGGTGACGACGGCAGACCATGATGACCGCGTGGTGCCGGCCCACTCGTTCAAGTTTGCCGCCGAGCTGCAGGCCAAGCAGGGATGCAGCAATCCGACACTGATTCGCATTGAGACCAATGCGGGCCACGGAGCGGGCAAGCCGACGGCGATGGTGAT
>DMDX01000156.1:3977-13186 GCA_003451355.1 Cryomorphaceae bacterium | reverse complement strand
CGTTTTGAAAACTACGTGCTCGGGCAATGGACGCCGGGCTCCGACGCCGAGTACGTCGCGCGGCATGCCGTCACAGGGCAGGAGCTTGGTTCGGTTTCGAGCCTGGGTCTCGACTACGCCGAGGTGCTGGACTACGGCCGCCGCGTGGGCGGCTCCGCGCTAAGGGCAATGACCTTCCCGCAGCGGGGCCTGATGCTCAAGGCCCTGGCAATGCACCTGCAGGCGCGCAAGGAGGACTACTACGCCGTGAGCTACGCGACCGGAGCCACCCGCGTGGACTCGTGGATCGACATCGAGGGCGGCATTGGCAACCTCTACACCTACGCGTCGCTGCGCCGCGAGTTTCCGGATTTGCCCTACCACGTCGATGGGGGTTTGGTCAAGCTTTCAAAAGGCGGAACCTTTGGTGGCCAGCACCTGATGCTTCCGTTGCGTGGGGTGGCGGTGCACATCAACGCGTTCAACTTCCCCGTGTGGGGCATGCTCGAGAAGATTGCGGTGAACCTTTTGGCGGGCGTTCCGGCGGTGGTCAAACCCTCGGAATTCACGAGCTTTTTGACCGAGCGCGTCGTGCGCGACATTATTTCGAGCGGAATTCTGCCCGAGGGCGCGCTGCAGTTGGTAGTGGGCAAGGGCCACGGAATCCTCGACCCAGTGCAGCGCCAGGACGTGGTGACGTTTACCGGATCGTATGCAACGGGCTACCGGCTAAAGTCCACCGGCCGATTTGCAGAGTTGGGCGTGCCCTTTAACCTAGAGGCGGACTCGTTGAACGCGACCGTGCTCGGACCCGATGCCGTAGCCGGAACCCCCGAGTTTGACCTGTTTGTCAAGGAAGTCGCCAAAGAAATGACCATCAAGGCCGGCCAAAAGTGTACGGCGGTGCGCCGAATTATTGTTCCCGAGGCTCAGCTTGAGGCCGTGCAAACAGCTGTGGCGCAGCGCCTTGCCAGCGTGCGCATGGGAGACCCCGCTGAAGAAGGCGTCCGCATGGGTCCGCTGGCGACCACCCTGCAGGCCGAGCGCGTGCGCGAGGCAGCGCAGGTTCTTGCAGGCGAGAACGAAGTCGTGTACGGCTCAGTGGACGGCGGTTCAGACGGAGCCTACTACCAGCCCCTGCTGATGCGCTGCGCGCGTCCGCTCGAGGTAAATGCGGCACACCGCATCGAGGCCTTTGGACCGGTTGCGACCTTGATGCCCTACCGCGACGTGGCCGAGGCCGCCCAGATTGCCGCGATGGGCGGCGGATCGCTGGTTTCGTCCATCGTGACGGCCGACAAAAACGCAGCCAAGGAATTTGTGCTCGAGGCGGGCTACAGCCACGGGCGCGTGCTGGTGCTCGATTCGAGTTCCGCCAAAGAGAGCACAGGACACGGTTCGCCTATGCCGCTGCTCACCCACGGCGGACCCGGACGCGCCGGCGACGGCGAAGAGATGGGCGGAATTCGCGGCGTGATGCACTACCTGCAGCGCGTTGCGGTTCAAGGCCACCCCAATGTACTCAGCCACGTGGCCGAGCGCTACTACCCGGGTGCGGACCGGCCTGAGGCGAATCCGCACCTGTTTCGCCAGCACTTTGAAGACCTGCGCATCGGAGACACCGTCACGACCGCGACCCATACGGTCACGCTGCAGGACATTGAGAACTTTGCGGAGCTCAGCGGCGACAAGTTCTATGCCCACATGGACGCCAACAGCCTCGAAGGCACCATTTTTACGGGCCGCGTGGCCCACGGGTACTTCATTTTGAGCCGTGCGGCCGGACTGTTTGTGGATCCGCCCAAGGGCCCCGTACTGCTCAACTACGGCATTGACACGTGCCGCTTCACCAAACCCGTGTATCCGGGTTCTACGATTCAGGTGAAGTTGACGGTTCAAGAAAAGGTCGATCAAGAGAAGCGCAGCCCCGAAGACATTGCCAAGGGCATCGTCAAGTACTACGTCGAGGTGGTGGACGAAACCACCGAAGTGGTCGCCGTGGCCACTATTTTGACCATGGTTAAAAAGCGGAACCAGGCGTGAGCTTCCTTAACGCCAACCTCGACCTGAAGCCTGGCAACTACGCCGTGATTTTTTCGTCGGAGCGCCCCGTGGACCCGAGCCCCGAGGGCTATGATGCGATGAGCGATGCCACGATGGAGGCCGTAGCAAAAATCGATGGCTTTCTTGGGTATGAGGTCGTGCGGAATGGCCCGGATGCCGTGTTTATCAGCTACTGGCGCGACGCCGTGGCCGTAGATGCTTGGCGCAAAGCCGCGCTGCACGCCGAGGCCAAAAGCGAGGGCCGCGCCCGTTGGTACGACAGCTACCGAAGCCTGGTGTGCCCCATTGAACAACTCAGTTTTTTCAAGCGATGAACCCAAATCCTAGTGAAGGCTACGTGCGCGTCGAGCGCCGCGGAACCGTGAGCCACATCGAATTTTTTCACCCTCAGAGCAACTCGCTCCCGAGCGAGCTATTGGCTGCTTTGGCCAACTCCATAAGCGACGAGGGCCACGACCCCGCGGTGCACGTCATCGTGCTGCGCAGCGGAGGCGACCGCGTCTTTTGCGGCGGAGCGAGCTTTACCGAGCTCGCCAGCATTCGTACTGACGCGCAGGCCTTGACTTTTTTCAGCGGATTTTCGAATGTTATTAATGCCATTCGCACGGTTCCGAAGTTTGTCGTCGGCCGTGTACAAGGCAAGGCCGTGGGCGGCGGTGTTGGACTCGCATCGGCTGTTGACTACTGCATTGCTACCCAGTACGCTGCGGTCAAGCTCAGCGAGCTCGCGGTAGGCATCGGCCCCTTTGTTATTGGGCCCGTGGTAGAGCGCAAAATGGGCCTCAGCGCCATGAGCCAGTTGGCCATTGACGCCACGGAATTTCGCAGCGCCGCCTGGGCCCAGCAGCACGGACTCTACGCCCAGGTGGTCGACGATGCCGCAGCGCTGGACGCCGCAGTGGACGCGCTGGCCGAGCGCCTCGCGGGCCAGTCGGTCGAGGCCACGGTGGCCCTTAAGCACGCCCTGTGGCACGGAACCGAGCACTGGAGTGAACTCCTTTTGGAGCGCGCTGCCATTTCAGGTCGCCTGGTTCGCACTGACGACGCGCAATCTCGAATTCAAGCCATTCTGACGAAGTCGTGAGGCGCCTGCTGCTTTTGGCCTTGGGCCTCATCAGCGGCAGTATGTGGGCCGCGAGCGACACGACCCAGTGGTCCTTTCCGGCCATCTATGGCGTGAGTTTTAACCAGACCGTGCTGCGCCAGTGGAACGCCGGAGGCCAGAACAACCTCGCCGCCGGAGCCATCCTGCGCCAGCAGGCCATCGCCGTGCGCGGAAAGTGGCGCTGGGAACAGCTTTTGGACGCCACCTACAGCCTCAACATTCAAGAGGGAATCACGCGCAAAATCGACGACAAGCTCGAGTACGCCACGCGCTTTGACTACCTCTTGCGCGAGGATCCGCTCTGGAAGGTTTCGGGATTTTCAAGCTTTAAAACACAGTTTGTCAAGGGTTTTGCCAAACCTGGCGACAGTGTTTATATCTCGCGCGCCTTTGCGCCCGCCTACGGAATCGCCGGGCTGGGCCTCACCCACAAAACGGATGGACTGGACCTGTACGCTTCGCCCGTGACGGCCAAATTTACCTGGGTGCTTGACAGCGCCCTGAGTGCTCAGGGTGTGTTTGGGTTGGTGCCGGGCCAGCGGTTCCGCCAAGAATTGGGTTTGTACGGCAATGCGCGCTTTCAGCGTTCGTTTAAGGGCGGAATCAAAATGGACCTTCGCCTGAACGCCTTTGCCAATTATCTGCAGGCTCCGTTTAGTGTCGACATCGACAGCGACTTGCTGCTGGTGTACAAGAATAAGGGTCCGCTCAGCATCACGCTCCGGAGCCAAAACCTCTTAGATCGGGATGTGCTTTTGCGCGACACCAACGGCGACGGCAAACTGGACGCTTCGGGCATACAAACCAAACAGTTTATGGGCCTCGGGCTCACCTACGAATTCGGCAAAAAATGAAAAAAGGTTCCGCACTTCACGCGTTTGAATTGATGGCTACGGCAAAGGCGATGGCCGAGCTGTACGAAGCCAACAAAGAGGTGACTGCGACCTACGTGCACGCCACGGCGCGCGGGCATGAGGCGATTCAGCTGGCGCTGGCAACCCAGCTCGAGCCCAACGACCTTTTGTACCCCTACTACCGCGACGACGCGATGCTACTGGGGATCGGAATGACGCCCTACGACCTCATGCTGCAGCTGCTGGCCAAGCGCGACGACCCCTTCTCGGGCGGACGCACCTACTACAGCCATCCGTCGCTGCGCGATGCCGACAAGCCCAAAATTCCCCACCAGTCGTCGGCGACAGGCATGCAGGCGATTCCCGCTGCCGGTGCCGCCATGGGCATTCAGTACCGCGAAAAGCAGGGCCTGACGGCCGAGTGGGGCGGAGCCAAGCCAATCTCGGTCTGCTCGATTGGCGATGCGGCCATGACCGAGGGCGAAGTGAGTGAAGCGCTTCAAATGGCTGCGCTTAAACGCTTCCCGCTGCTTGTGCTGGTCCAAGACAACGGATGGGACATCTCGGCCAACGCAGCCGAAACGAGGTCCGGAAACGCCGCACAGTACGCCCAGGGATTTCCCGGAATCGACGTCGTTCAAGTCGACGGAACCGACTACGCCGCCTGCCACGCTGCACTCAAAGACGTCCTGCGCACGATGCGCAAAAAGAGGGGCCCAGTGCTGGTGCACGCAAAGGTTCCGCTGCTGAACCACCACACCTCAGGCGTGCGCATGGAGTGGTACCGCGACGACCTCGACGAGGCCCGCGCCCGCGACCCCTTCCCGAAGCTGCGTGCCGCCCTGCTGGCCGATGGTCACAAAGCTGCCGAGCTGGACGCCATTATTGACGCCACCCGTGCCCGCGTGCAGGCTGACTACGAGCGCGCATTGGAGGCTCCGGACCCCACGCCCAGTGATTTGTACACGCACCGACTGGCACCGACGCCCGTGACCGAAGAGCGTGGAACCCGCGAGCCCGCCGGCCGCGAACGCACCGTGATGGTCGACAGCGCCCTGTTTGCCGTGCGCGAAATCCTCGACGCCCACCCCGAAGCCCTGCTCTACGGCCAAGACGTGGGGCGCCGCCTCGGAGGCGTCTTTCGCGAGGCCGCCACGCTCGCCCAGCAGTTTGGCGACGACCGCGTCTTCAACACCCCGATCCAAGAGGCCTTCATCGTCGGAAGCACCGTGGGCATGGCCGCCGTGGGCCTCAAGCCCATCGTCGAGGTGCAGTTTGCCGACTACATCTGGCCGGGCCTCAACCAGCTGTTTACGGAGCTTTCGCGCGCCCACTACCTTTCGAACGGCAAGTGGACGGCTGACATGATTTTGCGGGTTCCGATCGGAGCCTACGGCAGCGGCGGACCGTTTCACTCCTCAAGCGTGGAGTCGGTCGTGACCGCCATTCGCGGAATCAAAGTCGTATACCCCTCGACCGGGGCCGACCTCAAAGGATTGCTGAAGGCCGCCTACGCGGACCCCAACCCCGTCGTGGTGCTCGAGCACAAAGGCCTGTACTGGTCCAAAATCAAGGGTACCGAGGGCGCCAAAACCGTCGAGCCGGACGCCGACTACGTGATTCCCATCGGCAAGGGGCGCATCGTGCGCGCCGTGGAGCCCGACGGCGAACCCACAGCCCTGGTCGTAACCTACGGTCGCGGGGTCTATTGGGCCCTCGAAGCGGCTGCGGGCCTGCCCGTTGAGGTCCTCGACCTGCGCAGTCTGTCGCCCTGGGACGAAACCCTTGTGTTTGAACGGGCCCGCGCCCACGGCCGCATCTTGGTGCTCACCGAAGAACCATTAGTTCAGCCGTTTGCGCGCTCGATTGCCGCCCGAATTCAAGAGGAGTGCTTTACCGCCCTCGACGCGCCCGTGCGGGTAATCGGCGCCGAAGACACTCCGGCCATTCCACTCAACAAAACGCTCGAATTCGCGTATTTGCCCAATGCGGACAAGGTGCGGGTGGCGTTGGAAGCACTGATCAGCTACTAGTTGCTGGCAGCTAGTTGCTAGCAGCTAGTTGCTTGCTCGTTCCAAGATCACCGCATAACCCTGGCCGACCCCGATGCACATAGTGACGAGGGCGTAGCGGCCTTGGGTTTCGTGCAGGGCACGGGCGGCGGTGAGGGCGAGGCGGGCACCGGACATTCCGAGAGGGTGGCCCAGGGCGATGGCTCCGCCGTTGGGGTTGATGCGCGGATCTAGGTCGTCGAGGCCGAGGCTGCGGGTGACTGCGAGGGCTTGGGCGGCAAAGGCTTCGTTGAGTTCGATGTGGTCGATGTCGGCCAAGGGTCTGCTGCGGTGTTGCAACTGGGATCCACTCGTTGGCTGTTTGATTTGGGCCCCGGTCAACCCGGATCCTGGGACCGCTTATCCGAAATCATGCCTTTACTCGAGGGTGCCGAGGATGTGCGAATTCTGATGAGCCACGGCGATCTTGATCATGTGGGTGCCTTTGAGTCTCTTCGAAATGCGCGGATCCCTGATGCAGTGATTGGTGGCGGACGCGTCAGTCAACTTGCGACTCCCTGTTTGGCAGGACAAACATGGTCCGTTGATGATGTGGTGATTGATGTCTTGTGGCCTGATCGATCAGATTACCAGCCAGAGAATCGTGCCAGTTGTGTCGTGTTGATCACCGCGGAGGGTCAACGGGTGCTGCTGATGGGTGATGCCGATTGGTTCTCGGAAGCACAAGTGATTCGGGCCCTGTATGAGCGCAATCTGCTGGGTGAGATCGATGTGGTAGTGGCGTCTCATCATGGGGCTCGGGATGGGTCAAGCCCAGTGTTTCAACAGTTGGTCGGTGCAGATGTGGTCATGATCAGTGTCGGCGCGACGAATCGATTTGGGCATCCACATGCCTCTGTTCTGGAAGGGTGGCATGCTGTTGGAGCCCAGATCTATCGCACCGACCGAGATGGGGCTTTGACTTTTTCGTTTGATGGGCCAGTTCGCACTTGGCGTGCGGATTCACCGACGCGTTGGTGATCTGAGGTGGCCACGATCGAGCTCAAGGATTCGATCAACGCTCAGTAACGTTTCTGGCTGGTGACTGATGACCAAGGTGGTTCGGCTCTGCTTGAGATTTTCAAGCCCAGCGAGTACGTGATCGCGTGCATCGGCATCCAAGGCACTGGTGGGCTCATCCAATAGCAAGATGGGCGCATCTTTGAGGAAGGCGCGAGCGATTGCCAGCCGCTGCCGCTGCCCACCGGAGAGTCGATTGCCAAAGGGACCGATACGGGTTTGGAAGCCATCTGGAAGCGCTTCAATGAAATCCAGTGCATGTGCTTTGCGTGCTGCGTCATAAATCGCATCAAAGCTCGCGTCGGGATCACCAAATCGAATATTTGCCTCAATCGTCGTATCGAACAAATTGACCTGCTGTCCTACCAAGGATAGCTGCCGTCGTCGTTGCGCCAGTGGCCAATCCGCGATGGCAATCCCATTGATTCTGATCGCACCGGATACGGGTTGAATAAAGCCTGCGATCAGGGCAAGCAGGGAGCTTTTTCCACTGCCCGAGGGGCCGACGAGTGCCAAGGTCTCACCGGTCGCGATACGCAGCGACACATCACTAAGGACAAGTTCTGATTGCCCAGGGTATTGAAACGAGATGTGATCGAATTCAAGGCTCGCTTCTGGTAGGGGAGTGTAATGGGGTGCAGGGTGACGTTGGTCATCTAATGCGTGATCAAAAATCGCATAAATCGACTCGGCAGCAGCCAAGCCACGCTGAATCGTGGCATTGACGCCCGTCAGCCGACGGACTGGATCGAAGATCATCCCCATTGCTGTGATGTAGGCAATGAATTCGCCCGGACTGAGGAGGTTACGCACACTCATTTGCGTCCCCATGACGATGACAATGCCAATGGTCAGAGCCGCTAGAATTTGCACCAGAGGCACGTTGAGTGACTGAATTTTCACGACGCGCATCTGTTCTTGGCGAAGCCGTCGATTGATATCATCAAAATGCGCCTGCTGACTGCGATGACCGCCAAATATTTTGATATCTCGGATTGCCATTAACGACTCTTCGACCAATCCTGTCAGTCGACCGGTCCAGGTTTGTAGGTCTTCATTCGATCGCCGCATTTTAACGGCTGCCTTTTTGACCACGTAGTGCACGATTGGAGCGGCGATGAGCAGTGCCAGTGACAACTGCCACGATGTATAAATCAAAAATCCCAACAGTCCGAGGATCATCAGAGTGTCTTTGATGATCACCATCCATGCGGTCGAGACGGCTTCACCAACCTGGGCAACATCATAGGTAATCCGTGAGAGCATCCGTCCGCCTTCTTCATCCCCATGCTCTTCCATCGGGAGGTCAAGCTGCACGGCAAAGACCTGTGAACGGATATCAGCGACTGTGCGATGCGCCACATACTGGCTGGAGACGCTCGCGACATATTCAGCGATCCCCTTTAGAACAAACACACCCACGATTAAAAATGGAATCGTTAATAAGGCATCAGGATCCTGTGCGATCAACGACTCATCGATGAGTCGGGCCATGAGGGCTGGTAAAATCGGCTCGAGCCCTGCGGTGACGGTCATAGCGAGCATTGCGACTGCTGCGATCCGCCAATAAGGAATGGCCTCTTTGACCAAACGCACGTATGTGGACATGTCTTTTTTCATTCGCGCCGAAGGATCCAGTCCACCCAAAAATTTGCAAATCCGCGAGGTTTAAAGTTCTGCTCCATCGCCTCACGATCATAGGCGGTATTGACCCAATCGATGAATGCGAGCGTCTCACCTTGATTTTGGGCGGATTGTGCGGCGACCAAATAGGTCTCAAAGAAGTGATCTAGGATGCCAGTCTTCGCACTCTTGAAATGCCCATAGCGCCAGTGCAGTTGCCGGGCTGCTTCGGCGATGGGCTGTCCAAGTCGGAAGTGACAATACAGCACCGCAAAGAAACCGGCACGATCCGCGCCCGATTTACAATGGGCCAAGGCGGGCAGTCTCATGTGGTCAATCAGATCTTTCAGCAGGTTGATCTGGCGGGCTGTTGGTAAGCCTCGCGAGTGCACGCGCGTATTGATCAGCGCAATCTCCCAAGCTTCGCAAGCCTCAGCTTCGAGTTGATAACGCCCTTGGGTGGGATTGTAGCCCCGAAGGTTAATGATGGTTTTGATGCCGACATGCTCCGCG
>DMDX01000156.1:3469-3894 GCA_003451355.1 Cryomorphaceae bacterium | reverse complement strand
GTTTTGATGCCGACATGTTCCGCGAGCCAGCGAATCTGTTGTTGACTCGGTTGATTGCTACGGTAAAACGGACCGTCCAGCGCGAATCGATTGGCGTAGAGCGCCCGTAAAAAGCCGTGATCTACCAGCCAAAAATCCAATTGGCCAAGTAAACGCTTCCATGGTGTAAGCGGCACGGCTGGAGGGGCTTCAGCCCAGCCTTCAATTGACACACCCATTCCTTTTGTTGATTGGGTGCTAAAGATACTGAAAATCACGCTATCCTGCACCGGTTTACAAGGAGTGAGATGGTGATCACGGCGTTCAGTCTTCCTTCAGGTGGTTGGCCGAGATGGTGGATACGGCCACCTGGCCTTTTGGCGCGATGTCTGGGTCCGTTCATTGCGCGATGGATGCGTGCCAAGCATCGTCGTATTGCGCGGACC
>DMDX01000156.1:0-3398 GCA_003451355.1 Cryomorphaceae bacterium | reverse complement strand
CCTCGCAAGTGCCTGTGGTGGTCATTGGCAATATTGTGTTGGGTGGCACCGGCAAAACGCCCGTTGTCACGAATTTAGTGACAGCCCTTCGTGCAGCAGGGTTCAGTCCCGGCATTGTAAGTCGCGGCTATGGTCGTTCTGGCCGAACTGGGACTCGGGCTGTGACCCCATACAGTGATCCAGTTGAGGTCGGTGATGAGCCTGTGATGCTGGCAGCGCAGTGCGGTGTGCCTTTGATCGTTGGGGCTCGGCGTCGCGATGCAGTGCATCGTGTGATTCATGACCATTCCGTTGATGTCGTTGTCTGTGACGATGGTCTCCAACACGAGGGCCTCGGTCGGGATTTGAGTATCTGCGTCTTCAGTGCCACGCAAGGAATTGGGAATGGGCAGGTGTTACCTTTTGGTCCGTTACGTGAACCGCTCGATGTGGTGAATGACTACGATGCTGTGGTTGTTCGGCACACTGACGATGCTGAGGCTGCTTTGGTGCACATGGGTGTGTCGATCCAGCAGCCGGTGTTTCAATCCCTTAATGGATCCTTGGCTGTCTATCGCTCTGATCAGCCTGACACACGCTGGCCACTCACCCATTTTTCGGGGCAAACATTTCAAGCAGTGGCAGGAATCGCCAATCCCAAAGTGTTCTTTGATGGGTTACAAGATGCTGGATTATTGATTACCGAGCATGTGTTTGCCGATCACCATGCCTATACCGAAGATGATGTTGCACTGCTCGGTGAGCCTTTGATTACGACAGAAAAGGATGCCGTGAAGTTGGTACACTTGAGTCCTTCACCGATCTGGGTCGTGGCACTCGAGACCGAACAGGCAGCATTGAATGCGTGGGTAATCGCACAGTTACAACAGTGGAGTACAGCATGAGTTTGGCACCGGCATTAAAGGCCTTATTGGTTTGCCCCCTGTGTAAGGGGGAGGTTGATATTCGTGAAGTGGACCGAGAGATTTGGTGTCGTGCGGATGGTTTGGCATTCCCCATTCGCGATGACATTCCAGTCATGCTCGCGGATGAAGCACGGACCCTGACAACCGATGAGCGGTTGGATCGCCCATGACCTATTGGGTCGTCATCCCAGCGCGATTTGGATCAACCCGTCTACCCGGAAAACCCTTGATGGAGATTGCAGGTTGGCCAATGATTCAGCATGTGTGGACTCGTGCGATTGCATCGACTGCCTCGCGTGTTGTAGTCGCCACTGACCATGCAGAGATCGCTGATGCGGTCCATGGATTTGGTGGTGAAGTGGTGATGACATCTGGCCAGCATGCCACTGGGACGGACCGATTGGCCGAGGTGGCACAAAAGCTGAACTTGCATGACCAAACGATTGTTGTGAATGTGCAAGGTGATGAGCCCTTGTTACCACCTCGCGCAATCGCGCAGGTGGCGGGACTGCTGCAGACGCAGCCAAATGCTGGGATGGCGACCTTGTGTGAACCCTTTACTGCATCTGAGGATCGTCACAACCCCAATCATGTTAAGGTCGTTTTCGATCGGCATGGACGCGCCTTGTATTTTTCGCGGGCCGCAATCCCGGCTGGCTTTCCGGACCGACCAACTCCCTTGACCTATCGACACATTGGTCTGTACGGCTATCGCGCAGGGTTTTTAAAGCGATTTCATGACTGGCAGCCCACACCACTGGAACAGGTCGAGCATCTCGAGCAGTTGCGCGCGCTGGAGCATGGTGAATGGATTCAGGTCGCGGTGACAGAGTGTGATATTCCACCTGGGGTGGATACCCAGGCGGATTTGGAACGCGTCCGCGCGCATTTAAATGGTCGTGCATGATTGATTTGACGGCACAAACGACCTTTCGTTTGCCGTTTCAAGCGGCTACGGTGATTGAACTCGCATCGCTAGAGACTGCGGCAACACAGCTACAGGACATCGATGCGCCTGCTCTGGTGTTGGCGGGTGGAAGTAACTGGATCCAGTTGGATCCAACATTTTTGGGAACGGTGATTCGTCCTCGGCTGATGCATTGCCATGCTGAGACCGTTCAGGACGAGGTCAGGCTGCGGGTTGGTGCCGGAGTACTGTGGCATCAGTTGGTGATGGATACGCTGGCATCCGGTTGGTACGGTCTCGAGAATTTGGCTCTCATTCCTGGGTGGGTGGGTGCTGCACCCATTCAAAATATCGGGGCCTATGGCGTTGAGCTCTCCTCCGTGTGCACGGCTGTATTGGCATGGGATTTTGTACGCCAGAAGCAGGTTATGTTGACCAACGACGACTGTGCGTTTGCCTATCGAGATTCCCTGTTCAAGCGAGATTCCACCCGATATTGCATTCTTGAAGTGCATCTCACCTTGCATCGCCGGGCACGCACCTCGGTGGACTATGGGGCGATTCGTGATGCGGTATCGGCGGCTGGTGGCGATCTACAGAACCCCTTGGATATCGCCCATGCGGTGATTGCGATCCGTCAGTCGAAGCTCCCAGACCCTCAAGTGATCCCGAATGTGGGAAGTTTTTTTAAGAATCCAGTGGTTTCGGTTGCTCAGCGAGACGCACTATTGAAGCGTCATCCTGACTTACCGCATTTTCCGGATTCAGATGGGGTCAAAATTGCGGCTGGTTTTTTGATCGATCAAGCCGGGTGGCGGGGTCGTTGGATCGGAAGTGTCGGCGTTCATGCTGATCAAGCACTGGTGCTGGTCAACAATGGCCAACCGGTATTGGCAGACCTGCGAACGCTGGTCAAGCAAGTCCGGTCTGAGATTAAGGCGCGCTATCACATCCACTTGGACGTGGAGCCAACTCAAGTGGGTGGCTCGCTGATCTGAGGGTGAGCCCACAGTCGCTGTGGGCTCACCGCATCACCTGATTAAATCGTCTCAGTGGAATCAGGTGTCTTGGCTGATAGCGCCGGTGGCGCTTTAGGACGTCCACGACCGCGACCTTTCTTGACCGGCGTTGCGGTCGTCTCAATCGGAGTAGACGGCGCATCCTCAAGCAGGGCCGCTTTCACGTCTGAGACACTGGGAATCACACTTGCTGTGGGTGCAGGTGTCACTCGCCCCCGGCCTCGTCGGCTGCGCGCTTTTGGTGCGATTGGGTCAGATCCGATCACCGTCTCGGGGTCTGGTGTTGCCGATGCAACTGGAACTGCAATTGCCCCGTCATCAGCATCGATCGAGGTCGATTGATCGGGTGTCTCCACCATCTCAGGCGCACTGGAGTCCGCTTCTATTACTGGCGCTGAGCCACCACCCTCTAAAAGGGCGACATGATCCAGGTCCGGCTGCATCGGAGCGTCCGCATCGTCTGTTGCCTTTGGTTTTCGACCACGGCCCCGACGCGCGGGAGCGGGTGAGAGATCTGCGGCTGTGGTTTGTACCGGCGAATCTTCGATTGGGACTGTCACCTCGGCT
>DMDX01000111.1:3688-5656 GCA_003451355.1 Cryomorphaceae bacterium | reverse complement strand
GTGCAGCTTCTGAATCATGGTGCCCATTTGACCTTGGCTGGTCGGGGTCACCTCGGCCGCCACATACATGTAGTGGTCGTCGGGGGCGATTACAAGGGTCAAATTCCGCTCGTACATGTTGGCGAGTGTCGAAAACTCCTTGCCGTTCACGCCCCAGGGAAGTCCGCCCAACGGATTGATTCGCTGCACCTTGCACTGAAGGTCAAGGCCTGAGGCGGCAGCCATTCCGAAGTAGGCCGTGTCGCCGCGCTGCGTGAGCGGAAAGCGGCGGTTGCTGTACACGTACCATCCGTTCGTTAACGCCTTCGGCTGGGGCCAAACGCCCACTCCAGCTGCAGTGTAGCGTTGGGCATAGGGCAGGGCAGAAGGGCCAAAACTGGCCCGCACGTAGTAAATCACGAGCACGTCGCCGTTGCTGTACTCTAGCATCTCGCCGATGTTGACTTGGCCGGTTCCGGTGGGCGACGGAACCGTAATTGCCGCCGGCCACGCAAAGCTTCCGTTCGCGGCAATCTTGCGAAGCTTGGCTCCGCCGCCGTTGGCGTCAATCCATCCAGTCATCACGTCGCCGTTGGCCAACGGGAGGAGCTTTACGTCGTATCCCTGCCCCAGCGCGACCCCCGAGGGGCTCCAGACGTGGCTACCGGTGCTGTCCAGTCGGTGGACTACGGCGTCCGTGTTGCCGGTACCGGTAAAGCCAATGTAGACGTGCTCTTGCGCATCCAAGCGCATGTCCCAGGTCACCGTATAGGTGCTCATCGGAGTAGTGTTGTTGAACTGAATACCGTTGGTTCCCAGCTGCGGAACCCCTTGTTCGTTAAGTATTTGCAGCCATGGAGTGGTGCTTGTTGCACCGGGTTGAAACATCGCCACGTACGTGCGCCCACTCGGACCCGTAATTGCCTGAAGGTCATCGGTTACGCCCACAGAAACGAGCGAGTTCACGGCCGTATTCGGGTTCCATTGCGCATTCAAGGGTGCCGCAAGGGCCGCCAGGATTCCGGCAGTAAAAAGTGTACGCATTCGGTGGGGTTGTTCGTATTACCCACTAAAGGTAGGCCGCAATCGTACCTTAACGGCATGAATAAACCCGTACTCTGCCTGCTTCTGACCCTGCTTGCCGCGCCCCTTCATGCCCAAACGTTTGACGTGCTGGTGTGGGCCGACGAATTCTCGGTCGATGGCCCGCTCGACACCGCCAAGTGGTGGCAGCAGCACCAGCTTCCGAACGGAACTAGCTGGTACAACGGCGAAATCCAGCACTACACCAACCGCGACACCAACGCCTTTGTCCAGGGCGGATCCCTGCACCTCGCCGCCTACAAAGAGACCTTTACCGATCAAGGCGAGACTAAGGAGTACACCTCCGCGCGCCTCAACTCGAAGTTTGCCTTCACCTACGGCCGCGTAGAAATCCGCGCCCAGCTGCCTACGGGCGTCGGAACCTGGCCCGCCCTCTGGATGCTCGGCCAAAACATCACCGAGCCCGGCGCCTACTGGCAAACCCAGGGCTTCGGAACCCAGCCCTGGCCCCAATGCGGCGAAATCGACATCATGGAGCACTGGGGCCACAACCAGAACTACGTATCGAGCGCCATCCACACTCCATCCAGCTTCGGCGGAACCCAAAACGTCGGCGGCCAGTACGTTTCGGGTGCCAGCACCGGCTACCACACCTACAGTATGGTGTGGTCTCCGACCAGCATCACCTTCGCTGTCGACAGCGTTACGCACTACACCTACGCTCCAAGCGTCCGGAATTCAAGCACTTGGCCCTTTGATTTGCCGCAGTTCATTCTCATGAACATCGCCATTCAGCCGAGCATCGACCCCAACTTCACCTCATCTGAAATGCTTGTCGACTACGTGCGCATCTACCAAAGCAGCCTTTCTGCGGCGGAACCGGTTCAGCCCTCTGTTCGCGTATTTCCCAATCCCTCGGGCGGAATCTTCAGCGTAGCCTACCCC
>DMDX01000111.1:3204-3412 GCA_003451355.1 Cryomorphaceae bacterium | reverse complement strand
TAGACCAGCCCCAGGTAGACCTTACGGCGTTTGCCTCCGGAACCTACATCCTCGAGGTCCTCGCCGACGGGTGCCCTGAATATGCAAGGGTTCAAAAGCGCTAAAATCAATAAAAATCTTCGAGTCGGGATTACTCCCGCCCCAAGGTCCGGTAGGCCATAGCCGCCCCAATCAGGGCCACGGTGAAGGTTCCTTCGGCGAACGTCCG
>DMDX01000111.1:1927-2959 GCA_003451355.1 Cryomorphaceae bacterium | reverse complement strand
GCATAAAGGTTCCGAACCCAAGGAATCCCAAGGGGGTCAAACCCCAGCGCGTGCTTTTCTTCGCCCACAACGATACTCACGAACATGGAGAGCATGAGGAACCCAATGCTCCACAGCCAAAAACTACGGGCCTTGACTATTTGGCCCCCATCCATCGGTCGATGCGGGGTTTCAAAATCCAAAGCAGTACGATGGATCCGTAAATAAATACACCAAATACGTACTTGATGAAAAAGAAGTAGGTGTCGCCTCCGTGGTCGCGCAGTGCAATGAGCGAGCCGATGCGGACCACATTAAAGAGCTGTACGACAAACAAGCCCACAAAGGCTTGTACGAGTGAGCGCCAGGTCCAGCCTCCGATTCCGATGACGTAGGCGGCGTAGACAATGGCCAAGCGAAGCCCGTTGCAACCCTCGAGAATGTTCACCATGCGGCCCTCACGACCCACATAGCACCCGTCCAAAAAGCAGGACCACTCACAGTCCGCAACCCCCATAAATAGGGCGGTTTCATGGCTCAAGCGGCTGATCCAGTAGGTGACCATGTCGAGGTCTCCGTTGCGCTTGACCACCACGAGGTACAGGCTGTAGAGAAAGCTCAGCACAAAAAAGGTCACCAAAAACCGGACGATAAAGCCCAAAAAGGCCCTATTGCTGCGAATCCAAATACTTAAAGCTTCCATACCACCACGTAGATGATCCGAAGGTACGCCCAAAGCAAATGTCGCGCGCGCCAGACCTTATTCAGCAAGCTCATCCCTTGAAGCGTTTACGGGCCAGCGCGGCACCGCCGGCAAGCAAAAGGATCAATCCGCCGTCAAGCGGTACGGGTGGATTGGGTTCCATTATGCCGTGGGGCAGGACCACCGGTGATGGGGCCTCAAACATGCCCTCAAAGCTGGCCTTAAAAAGTGATTCGGAAGCGTCAACCTGGGCCCAAGCGGCCGCAGGAGCCACAGCCAGAGCCGCGGCAATCATCAATGATTTCATAGCAATTAGGATTTAAGAAGGATTTTGTGCGATTCCCAGCCCT
>DMDX01000111.1:0-1631 GCA_003451355.1 Cryomorphaceae bacterium | reverse complement strand
ACTACTTGGCCGAGCACGTTGAGGACTTCGAGTTGGACTGCGTCCGGAACCCAGAGCCATCCGGGTCCCGTGCGCCACGCGATCGGCTGAGCCTCTGCGCCACCCAGTGATTCGGCAAGGAGCGTCCAAGATTGGCTTCCGTCCAGTTGGACTGCAGCGGGGCCTTGGTCGAGGCGTACGCGCTGTCCGTCCGCCCCGAGCAGCCACAGCGCCCCGTTGTATCCCACCGCCGAAACCGCAGCAGAGCGCGAACTGTCACTCCACGAAACCAGGCAGAGTGAAGTCTGCGGATTCCAGGACTTCGCCGCGGCATCCACGGTTTCGGTGGCTGCAACCCACTGAATTCCGGTTGGGCTTTGGCGCGCCACTGCATCTCGGTCGGCATCAAACCCCGTTTCCGCGTCCTCGCGCGGGTCCAAATACACTACTTCGGTCCAGTTGCGATCCGGAACCGCTAACGTGATTGCTACCCTTGGGCTGGGCGGAGGCGAATTCAAAACTCCACGCTGCCGTGCCATCAGTTGGGCACCAGGACCCTGTGCGCGAACCCAAAATCCCTGCATCGGCGGTATCACGGGACCCAAACTTCCCCCGCTTGGGCTGTAGTAGGCATAGCCCCCGAGCCCGGCGTTGAGTGCGGGATCCCAAACCGAATATGCCACATCGACCCCAATGCGCTCAACCTGAGCAAAATCCAGCCCGCAGGCAAAGGGATTGCCCAGTAGATTCCACCCGTCCGTCACCGAGGTCGAGTGGACGGTGCTCACGGGGTTGGGAACATCCGCGTACCCCAGACTCCATTGGGTCCACGGAATCCGCGGCAGCCCACCTCGCACTGAAACCAATCCAGAGCCCTGCACGTAGAATCCCTGGCCTCGCGCGCTGAGCCCTTGGCCCGGGGCGCGGTATTCGCCGCTGTCGGCATTCCACGAATACAGCCCCAGACTGTCGGCACCCGAAAGCCCCTGCACCCCTTCAGCCAGCGGGCTCGACAGCTGCTGCCAGCCCACCGAAGGCCAAAAGCGCTCGGTGCGAACAACGCCACCCCCGGCGGCAGCTACCCGCATTTGGGCTTGGCCCGATGCCCCCGCCCGAAGCACCACCTCGCCGTCAACCAAAGCGCGACCGCGCACGTCGAGGGCTCCGCCCGCAGTCACTTCGAGCGCAACTCCATTTGCCACACGTAGTACATCGCACGTAAAGCCAGCACCCGAATAGGGGGCCGCCACCATAGCGTTGACCCCGGCCACGGGGGCGCCGAGCGACCACGACATACCATTCCAAATGGTGGGTGGGGATTCCAACCCGTTGAGGCGTAGGTTGTCCCAGCGCCAGGTTCCGGCAGTACTGTAGTTCTGACTGCTCGTCGTGGGCTGCTCGCGCATGCCTTGGTAGGCCTCGTGGGGCCCAAAACTGCCGCCAAAGTGACTGAACGCCACGGGTGAAAACACCGAAACCAACCTCAGCCATACCGACGAATGCCCTGCGACTCCAGCCAACGGAGCCGTAAAAGGAACAAACACGTCAAAGGGCCCCCAACCCGAATCGGGTTGCCAGGCCACAAACCACGTGCTACCTGAATCCACCGAGGCCTGAATGTGCCACCAGCGCGATGAGGTCGACGAACCCCG
>DMDX01000045.1 GCA_003451355.1 Cryomorphaceae bacterium | reverse complement strand
TCGGCCAGTTCCGCCGAATAGCCCGCAAGGGCAGAAAACCATAAGCCAGCAACCCATAGGCTGCGAAGCATTCGCTGCATCATCTTCAGGGCGCACTCTTCCCGGCACGCTCGGATTATCGTTCGAGGCAGGTCTTCTGGCTCGTTCCCCGACACGCCCCCTTCCCGGTTGCCCAGTGGGTTGTTGCGGCGTGCGGTGTATGCGGAACTTACAGCTGCGGGTACAGCTCCGGTATTTCACCGGATTCCCTTTTCAGCACGCGGATTGAGACGTTCTCATCGCGTGCACCGCGAACGCATCAAAGGTAGTTAAAAAACGCGCGGGCGGCGTTGTGGGCCGACTCCAGCGCGAGCGGCTTGACGCCGAACGAGGCTCCGCGGGCCGTGGCAAATGTGAGCAAGGCTTCTGACGGCAAGTTGCCCACCAGGTGGTTTTGCGCAAACGGACATCCGCCCAATCCGAGCAGTGCGGAATCAAAACGGCGAATCCCCGAATCCCAGGCCGCGTCAAGCAGCCCGTTGGTCAAGGCCTCGGCCGCCGGCATGTGCAGGTGAAGGCCAAGGGGCGTTGCGCCGGACGCGTTCTGAACCGTAGCAACCACCTCGCGAATGCTTTGCGACGTGGCGCTCCCAACCGTATCACTAATGGAAAGCACGCTAGGCTGCCAGCGATCCACCGCCTTTTGCGTCCAGTCGGCCACGAGGTCAAGGGTGTTCGGCTCGCCGTAGGGATTGCCGAATGCCATAGACAGGTACACCACTACTTCTTTACCGGCTGCGTGGGCACGCTCGATGGCGGGCGTCCATTCATCGAGGACTTGAAGTTGGCTGCGGTTGGTGTTGCGGAACTGAAACTGTTCGCTCATCGAGAACGGAACGCCCACGACGTCCACCGCTGGGTGAGCTAGGGCCCGATCAATGCCTTGGGCGTTGGCGGCGATCACAAGAAACTTATTGTCGCCCTTGTCGGGCTCCAGGGCGTTGAGCACCTCAACCGAATCCGCCATCTGAGGAATCGCCTTGGGCGACACGAAGCTCGCCACATCCAGATAGTCAAAGCCTACGGGCAGCAAGCGCCGCAAGTATTCAATTTTGTCTTCGGTGGCAAACACCGTGGGGTAGCCCTGCATTGCGTCCCGCGGGCACTCGACCCAGGTCAGGCGTTCCATGCGGCGGCGAGTTGGCGAACCATAGCCGGCCCTTCGTAGACCAGGCCCGAATATACTTGCACGAGGTCAGCCCCGGCATTGCGCTTGTCGCGCACATCCTGGGCTGTCCGCACCCCTCCCACGCCGAGTACCGAGGCGGAACTTCCGACAGCTTCGCGCACCCACTCCACGACTTCGGTTGAGCGGCGCGTGAGCGGCGCACCACTAAGGCCGCCGGCACCGATGGCGTCAATGCGGGCTTGTGGCGTGCGGAGTCCGGTGCGGCCGACCGTGGTGTTGGTTGCGATGATTCCTTTGAGGCCGCATTCCACCGCGAGCGAAGCCGTGCGCTGCACGTGCTCTTTGCTCGAGTCTGGATCAATTTTTACGGCTACTGGCTTGCCTCCGAGGCGCTTGGCTTCGTTGGCCACAGCCTCAAGCAGCGCGCGCATACTGGCCTCGGACTGCAGGTCCCGCAATCCCGGAGTGTTGGGCGACGAAACGTTCACCGCGATGTAGTCGACCACGGCGTACACGGCGTTGAGGGCCGCGAGGTAGTCGTCGACCGCCTGCTCGTTGCCAGTGGTTTTGTTGCGGCCGATGTTGCCGCCCACGATGAGGTTGCGGTGCTTTGAGGCCTTGATTCGCAGGGCGGCCGCTTCGGCGCCGCCGTTGTTGAATCCCATTCGGTTGATCAGGGCCTCGTCCTCAGGCAGTCGAAACATGCGCGGCTGTGGATTGCCCGGCTGGGGCCGTGGCGTAACGGTACCGATTTCAAGGTGGCTGAACCCGAGCGCCTCCCAGGCGCGAAGGGCGACGGCGTTCTTGTCCATTCCGGCAGCCAGCCCAAGGGGGTGGCGAAAGGTCAGCCCCATCGCCTGAACTGGGGCGTCGGGGACCGACCCCACGGCCGCACGGAGGGCGGCCGTGGCGATTCCGCTCTGGGAAGCAATTTTGAGGCCCGACATGGCCAAATTGTGGGCGCGCTCAGCCGACAGCTGAAAAAGAAGGGGGCGAATCAGCGAAGTGTACATCATGGGCACCTCAAAGGTAGCGCCGGGGTTAGATTTGCAGGATGAATCCCGTCATACAAAACCGCCGTGCGCGCTACGAGTACGTCCTCGAAGAGGAGTTCACGGCCGGCATTATGCTTGCCGGGACCGAAGTCAAGGCCCTGCGCGACGGCAAAGCCAATTTGAGCGACGCCTACGCCTACGTTTCTGAGGCCGGTGAGGTTTGGATCAAAAACCTCCATATTTCGGAATTCAAGTTCGGAACCTACGCCAACCACGCTCCGCTGCGCGAGCGCAAGTTGCTCTTGAAGAAAAACGAACTCAAAAAGATTCGCAAAGAGCTGCAAAACAACGGAATAACCCTAATTCCATTGAAGCTTTACTTTAGTTCGCGCGGATGGGCCAAGTTGGACATTGCCCTGGCCAAAGGCAAGAAGTTCTACGACAAACGCGCAACTATTAAAGAGCGGGATATTGACCGCGATGCGGCGAGGGAATAAGCCCTTAGCGCTGCGTCGCTACGTCCTTGAGCATCGGCACGAAGCGAAAGCTCCCCAAATCCTCGTGGATCCAACCTGCATCGGGCCCTCGGCGAACGCGCAGCATGCGCTGTTCCGATTCGACGTCACCCACTGGAACCACCAGCACGCCATCGGACGCGAGTTGCGCCAACAGATCCTGAGGTAGTTCCGGAGCGGCAGCGGTAATTAAGATTCCGTCAAAAGGTGCAAAGGAGGGCAACCCCTTGTACCCGTCACCAAACTTTTGCTGAATTCGGCGGTAGCCGAGCTCGTCAAGCAGGCGTTTGCTAAAGTCAAACAGCGCCTTCTGGCGCTCAATCGTGTACACGCGGTAGCCCATCTCTTCAAGCACAGCGGCTTGGTAGCCGGAACCGGTTCCGATTTCAAGAATTTTAGCACCCTCGGCGAGGCCCAACGCGTCGGACTGGAACGCTACGGTGTAGGGCTGCGAGATGGTTTGGCCCGCGGCAATTGGGAAAGCAATGTCTTGGTAAGCAAACTCTTCAAACGAACTTTCGAGAAAGGCGTGGCGGGGAATCCGCCCCATGGCCTCAAGAACGCGCTCATTTTTAATGCCTTTGCTTCGAAGCAGCGCGAGCAGTTGCTGTCGCTGGCCTTGGTGGCGGGGCAAATCAGGAGTCATAGGCCGAAAGTACAACCGTACCTTTGCACCGAATGCGACGGTTCCAAAGACTTTTCCACATCCTTGCCGGGGCACTAGCCTTGGTGAGCGCGAGCTGCGACCGCAACGAGGCAAAGCCTGTCGTCTACCTCGAGGTGGACAGTTTGACGTTGGCGCCCGACCCGAGCCGCGGAACCTCAAGTGCCCACGTGCGCTCAGTTTGGGTCGAATCTGAGGGCACCTACCTGGGGGTCTACCCCCTACCTGCGCGCATTCCGCTTCCGGTGTCTGACCCAAACGCTACGGTGCGCCTCTACCCTGGCGTCGAAGTCAACGGAATCAGCAGCTTTCAAGCCCAGTACGAATTCTA
>DMDX01000090.1:6102-8356 GCA_003451355.1 Cryomorphaceae bacterium | reverse complement strand
CACAACGTGGGCTCGTTCTTTCGCACCGCCGATGCCTTTGGGTTGGCGGAGTTGTGGTTGAGTGGCTATTCGTGCCGCCCACCGCACATTCAGCTCGACAAAGTGGCACTGGGCGCCACCGAGACGGTAGCCTGGAAGGGCTTTGTTGATGCGCCTGAGGCGATTGCTGCTGCCCGCGCCGCCGGAATGGCGGTGTACGCGGTTGAGCAGACCGACACGTCGGTTTCGCTGGCGGCTATGCCTACTCCTGCCGCGGGGATCCTGCTGGTATTTGGCAATGAGGTAGACGGCGTGGAGCCGGCCACTCTGGCGCTGTGCGACGGCGCGTTGGAGGTTCCGCAGTTCGGACTCAAGCACTCGCTCAACGTGAGTGTGTGCGGCGGAGCTGTGCTCTGGGAGGCCTGCCGCCGCTACCGCGAACTTTAACCCGTTCGAGGTGCTAGTTGCTAGCTTCGGGAATGAAAAAACCCGCCTTTTTGGGCGGGTTTTTGTCTGGAGCGAAAGACGGGATTCGAACCCGCGACCCCGACCTTGGCAAGGTCGTGCTCTACCAACTGAGCTACTTTCGCGTTAGGGAGTGCAAATATACGACGCCAAAAACATCTTGCAATAGAGTTTAGGCCAAAAAAGAACCGCTCCCGGGGTTGGGAGCGGTTCGGTGCAATTGGGATTTCGAAGTCCGCCGCGCTTACTGCAGCACGATGCGCTGGGTGGACTGGCCGGCTTCGCTAGATACTACTACAAGGTACATGCCACGAGCGAGTCCGCTGAGGTCAATTAGTGAACGTGTAGTGTCAACAGTTTGGCTTGCAAGGGTTTGTCCGTTGAGGTTTTGTACGACAATCGTGTAGGTGCCTTCACCAGGAAGCGTGAGGGTTAGCAGACCCGTAGATGGGTTTGGCTGCAGGCGCACGTTCAGGACGCGCTCCTCAAGGCCAATGCTCTGGTTGCCTGGTGAACCGACGTCGCCGCCTGTTGAGGTGTAGGCTCCGCGCACGCCCACAGCGGCATTGCCGAGGTAGGTACAGGCAGTGTCGTACTCTACAGAGAATCCGGCGAGTGCAGCACTGTACTCAGCGCGGCAGATTTCGATCGGGGTGGCTGAGCTGTCAAAGAGGGCGACTCCGTCTCCGTTGGCGCTAAATCCGGGCTGTGCGGTTGCGAAATCTTCGTTCACAAGGATCTGAACCCAAGCGCCGAGGTTCCACGTAGCGCGGAAGGCGGCTTCGTTGGCGGCGTCAATCTGTGCTACGACGATAGCCTCGCCCGGAGCTACGGTGATGCTTGGGAAGACGACGGTTCCGGCGGCGTAGCTGTTGTCATCCCAGCTAAAGCCGGCGAGGTCTACAGCGGTAGATCCGTAGTTGGTGATTTCGAACCAGTCCTCGTTGATGCTCGTGTTGGCATCGTTCGAGCCGGCCATGACCTCAGTGATGGCGAGGTCGTAGGTCACAGGGACAGGGTAGATGAAGTCGGCCAAGTAGCGTGGCAGGAACTGGTAGCCGCTGTTGTGCGGGGCGCTGTTGTCGAACTGACCGCCGATTCCGACCACGTCAAATGTTCCGACAGGGCAGGGGGCGTTGTACACGTCGGCCACGTCGGCGTCAATGCGCAGCTGGATGGTGTTCACGCCGTCGGTGACGTCGACGGTGAATCCTGATCCGGCATTGGTCCACTGAGTGGGGTTGACGACGGTTACGTCGTTCATGCGGATGAGTTGGCTTTCAGTGCTCTCGTCTAGGCCGGTGATCACCACTGGAGTGGGGAGTGCCGCGTTGGTGCTTACTACGACGATCGAGTCGGCGTTGATTTGCGCCAGTCCGTTGAAGTGGCCGATGGTTCCGATGATGCGAACTACGTCACCCTCGTTGACCGTGTAGCCGAGGTTTTTGTTGCCGGCTCCGAAGACTCCGAACCCGACGCTGCCATCGTGGATGGTGAACGCGACGTTGCCGGTCGAGGCGAAGGTCTGCGTATTTACGCCAAGGACGGTGCCCTGGAGCTTGCACATCACGTTCAACGAATCAGGCAAGAAGTTGGCGTCGACACCTTTTACCTGCGGAATCGTGTAGGTTGGAATGAACACATCGTTGTCGGCAATCGTAAAGGTGAAGGCCGATGGACTGCCGATGGCGAGGCCACTTGAGGCAGCGGTCAGGGTGAAGACTACGTCTTCGTTGCCTTCAATGTTGCTGTCGTCCAAGATGTTGACGGTAAAGCTGATGGTGTCTGCCATGGCAGCAACTGGGAGCGT
>DMDX01000090.1:3320-5912 GCA_003451355.1 Cryomorphaceae bacterium | reverse complement strand
GGCTGCACGCTCATTTTGATGGTGTGGCTGACGTTGCCCTCAAGGACGGTGGCGGAACCTCCGACAAATCGTACCGTGGGGCTCGTTGCAACTACTGGAATGATGTCGTTGGTGTCGCGCGGGAAAATTTGGTAGCCACTGGTGTAGGGCGAGCTGTTGTCGAACTGACCGACGACGCCGAGGACGTCGAACAGTCCGGCCGGCTGAGCGCTGTTCCACAGGTTGCAGTCCGCATCGATACGCATGGTAAAGCTGTTGGTTCCGTCGCTAATGGTGACGTTTTGGCCGGAACCGCTCCATGAAGAAGGCCACGTGGTCGCAGTCATGTTGTTCATGCGTACGAGTTCGCCTTCGTTGGTTTCGTCCATGGCGGTAATTACTAGCGGCGAGGGCAATGGCTTGTTGGTGCCCCATACGGCGATGGAATCAGGAACGATTTGGGTGAGGCCGTTGAACTGGCCGATTACTCCGTGAATGTAGAGCGAGTCGCCGCGCAGTGGGCTTGTGTAGTTGGGGAGGTCGGCTGATCTGAAGGCACTGATTCCACCCGTCGCATCTTGGAAGTAGAATCCATAGCCGGTGTTGCCGTCGAAATCGATCGAGGTTACCACGCCCGTAATCGCGACCACTGCATTGAGTGAGTCTGCAACGCCGTTGGCGTCGACGCCGCGAAGGGTGCCGATGGGGCGAAGGCCTGGGGTTGCAACGCTACCGCCGCCACAGTTTGAGGTGTGGCCTCCGAGGTAGGTTGCAGTATTTTGAGGGTATACGTCCCATTCGGTGGCGCCTACGGTCCAATTGAGCTGGCCTTGATTGATCGCGGCCTTACGAACGAGGGTGTACTCAGAGGTGGCGCCGGTGCCGACGGTCCAGTTGGTTCCGGGGTCAAAGCCTACTTTACCAATGATGTCGAGGGTGTCGGTTCCTTTAAAGAGAACGATTGCGTCGTCCCCATTGAAGTAAGTGACCGTTGAAGTGGTATCGGAGGTTCCGAGAATGCCCGCAACTGCGGTGGGATTGGCGATGACGTACACGTCGTGTGCCGCGAGGGTTTTGTTGGGGAGCGTGAGGCTGTTGGAAACCGTGGTTCCGCCGTTGTTGTAGGCCTTCACGCTGTACGTGGAAAGGTTGATGGGCGCGTTGGTCGGATTGTAGATTTCGAGGGCCTTGTTGTTGCTGCTTCCCTCAAGGTATTCTGAGAAGAAAAGGTCGGTACAAGGTGCGGTTACCGTGATGCTGCCAATCATCATGGCGGCGTGCGGGTCGCACTGGTAGGCGTAGGTGCCTCCGGTCGTGAAGACGAAGCTGTAGGTCCAGGTTCCGCCCGCGGGTGATCCGTTGCCGAAGCTGACCGGATTGCTTGAGAACGTCGTGGTCGAACCGTTGACGTTGTGGGTTCCGCTTACCTGAGTCCAGGTGACGGTGTCGCCAACTGAGATGCTGAGGACCGCAGGGTTAAAAAAGTTAGAGCCCACCTGAACTTGGTGGTTGGTTGCGGCGGCGCTTAGGCCGAGGACCGCGAGAATAAACGCGTAGAATTGCTTCATGGTGATCAACTTAATTGGTAGGGTAAAGGTAGCCTTTAGGGTTGGGGTAGGTGTTACGCTAAGGTTATTCAAAGTCTAACGTGTTCTTAAAACGACTTACACGGCCGTTGCCGGCATCGACTACGTAGAGGATTTGGCGCCAGTAGCCGACTGCTACGGGGCCGATGAACTGCATGGGGCCGGTTCCGCGGCCACCAAATGAGACTTTGGCGTAGCGGGTTTCGCCGCTCGCGGGGGGTGGCGGAATTCCTTCGAGTCCGTTGGCTGTGAATTGGTACACGGAGTCTTTGGATTCGTCGACGACAAAGAGGTAGCGGCTCTGGTCTCCAGCCATTGCGATGCCCACGGGTCGCTCAAAAAGGCCCGGCTGGCCGATCCAGCGGTCGGTTCGGTCTGGGTTGGGTACGCTCACGACGGGCTTGTAGTCGGCTCCAAACGGAGTTTCTACGAGGCTGATTTGCTGCACCTTGAGTTCCTGGTTAGCGTCGAGTGCGGTAAACCAGAAATCATCGCCGGCACGCGCCGTAAACTGGGGGGGCTGGGCAAAGCTTACGATGCCTTGGGGCTGTTTGAAGTAGTTGCTGAAGAGTCCGGCCGAAGTGGTGACGCTCACGGGCGAAACGTAGCCGTCTTGGGCGTCAAACAGCACCACAGCTTGGTCGGGGCCTTGGTTGGCGTTGTTGCTGATTCCGCCGCGTCGGGTCACGTAGTAGCGGTTATTGAGCGCGGGGTCTGCACTGGCGAGCACAGCGATTTGGCCGAATTCGGCATTTGCGTCACCCGTTGAAAACGTGGATTTGAAGTAAAACGGATGAACCGTTTTATGCGTGATTTGCGCGTAGCCAAGGCCGTATCCGTTTGGAGCAGTTTGGTTAATGCGGTAAATGGCCGGAAGCGTGTACGCCACTCCGTTGATGGTCGTGTCGTGGGTTCCGATGGCCAACAAGTTGAGGCGGCGGTCCTGGCGCACTGTTTTGACGCCCGGAACGCTGAATCGACCCTGTTCCGCACCCGATTCGTCGAGGCAGATGATTTCTTGGGTTCC
>DMDX01000090.1:0-3120 GCA_003451355.1 Cryomorphaceae bacterium | reverse complement strand
GGCTGAATCGGAACGTAGGCGATTTCGCGGATTCCGTAGTTCGGAACCTCAATAAAGTCAAGGTCCGTTTTGGACCCGAAGTAGTCCTCGCAGCTGGTCACGCTGAGGGCCAACAGGCTGAGGGCGAATGTCCAGTACTTCATCGGCCAGCAGGTTGAAGGGTGAGGCTCAGTGCGGTCCACGTGCCCATTCCGGCTGTGGGTTGGACGCTGAGGTCGACGGTGGCCCGAGCGCCTGCAACCGTTTGCGCAACGCCCAGACCGAGGGTCGGGAAGGGCTGGCCGGATTGGTTGAGCAGGATTCCGCTGCGCACAAAAAGCTGGTCCGCGAAACGGTATTCGAGGCCCGCACGGTAGTTCTCGGCGTTGTCGTTGGGGTGCACGAGCTGCGCGGCAACGTCGAGGTGGTGCTTGCCGCGTTCCCATGCGCGGTAGTGGATTCCGATGGCAAATTCGGTGGGCAAGTTGGCGGATTCCAAGGCCGACAGCGAGTCGCGGTTGTAGGCCACGGCCCAGTACGAGCCCTTTAAAGATACGGGAGCGCCGAAATTGCGCAGCACGACGGCAAAGCGAAGTCCTTCTTCTTCAAGGTGGTACTGAAATCCGACGTCTGCGGCAGCGCCCCATCCCGTGTAGCCGGCGCTGTAGGATTCGTTCAAGGCTTTAAGCGTTACACCCATTTGAAACTGTTCAGTGAGTTGCTGGGCGTAGGTTAGCGTGAGCGCGGATTGGGCGTCGTACAGCATTCGTCCGGTGCCCTGGGGGCGGAATTCGGTGCGCTCTTTGTACGCGCCGGTCTGAAGGCGCTGGATTCCGAAGCCCCATGCGGCGTTTCGGCCCTTGATTTTGCGGGCGGCAAAGACGGCGCCTTGCTCGAGGCCGCTTCCGCTGGCCATTGAGGTAAAGGCGATGCTGGATCCTTTAGTACGGGCCAAGCCCGCGGGGTTGTAGCCAAGGCTCCGGGCGTCGCCGCCGAGGACGCTCCCGACCGATCCCATGGCCGCTGAGGCCACGTTGTAGTCGGTTTTCAGAAAGCTAAAGGCAGCCTGGCCTGCGCGCTCACCGCCGTAGCTGGGCAGCCACTGGCTGTGCGCCTGTAGCCCAAGGGCTAATGCGATAAGGGTCAGCGTCGTCTTCATAGCTTGAACTGAAGACCAAAGAGAAGTTGACGTGGCGGGCTGAAGCGCGAGGGGTCGCGCGGGTCAAGGCCGCGCTCTTGCGGACCGTTGAATTCGGGTCGTGGATCGCGCCACGTGTTTGGAACGTCGTCGCCGTACTCGTAGGCGCGACCCGTAACGGGGTTGATGATTTGACCGTTTAAACGGTTAAGCACGTTAAGCACATCAAACGAAAACTGGACTCCGCGTCCCCTTTTCTTAGTGACGAGGTCGTAGGTGATGCGCGCGTCCCACGTGTGCCATGAGGAACCTTGGCCCTGCAGGTACTGGTCGATTTGAATGGCGTACTGGGGGCGTCCGAGGTCGTTGGTTCCGACCAAGGTCTGCGGCGTATAGCGGTAGCCAGCCGAGCCGCGGTACTGTACGAATCCGCCCAAGCCGCGCAGTGGAATTCCGAAGACGCGCAGCGAGGTGTCGGCTTGAAAAAACCAGCTGGAATTGATGTTCCACGGGCGGTCCCATGCCAAAAACTGCTCGCGGCTGAGCGGAACCTCACCCGTCTGCTCAATCTGCAGCGCCGATTCGCGGGCGGAATTCGACTTACCCCGCGCTGACTGAAGTGAAACGTTTGAAACCCAACGGGTCCAACGGTTGAGTTGCAATTCGAGGCCCATTTCGACCCCCTGAATTCGAGCGTAGTCCTGGTTGATGTACATCGTCTTGGTCACCGGGCGACCGGTGGCGTCCCGCACAAACACGCGGCGCGACACGATGTAGTCAAATCGGTTGGAGTTGTACGCACTCAGCGTAACCCCAAAGCTGCGGCTGAAGGCGGCTTTGTAGCCGACTTCGTACGCGACATTGACCTCGGGGTCGAGGTTGGGATTGCCCAAAAAGCTCAAGAAGCTTCGGTCCTGGTAGACGGGGTCGAGGCCGGCGTACAAAAAGCGAGGATGCGGCAGGCGCATGCTGTGGCCGTAGTTGAAGTAAAGCACGTGGTTGGGCGTCACCGGGAAGGTTACGTCCAAGCGGGGAAGCAGGCGTGCCTTCCAGCGCAGCCCCGCGAGGCCCACAGTTTTGTCGAGGTAGTCGGTGCGCACGGCGTCGACCACCGGCGAATTAGGGTCGGCGATCGCTTGGTCTGCGAAGGTGCCGGGCGCCCACATGTTAAGGCGCATTCCCAAAGTGGCTTGCAGGCCCTTGTAGGTGATTTTGTCCTCGACAAACGCGCCGAATTCGCGCGGACGCGCCTTCCAAATGTCGTTCGACGAACCGATTGAGATGGATTCAGTCGCGGTGCTGTCGTTGAGCTTGATCGGCGCCCCAACCCACGGAGCGGTCACGTCCACCCACTGGTACTCGTTCCACTGGTTTTCGGTTCCGAAGGCGACTTTGTGCACGCCGCCCGCAGGGTAGTAGTTGGCCTTGATGCGCACGGTATACTCCTCGACGTAGTGGTCGTGCCAGGTGGGCGCGATTCCGCCGTTGTTGTAGAGGCCGTCGCCGGGGCGAATGTAGACGGTGCCCGAGGGGTCGCCTGGGTTAAACACGCTGACGGGGTACGAAATAATGTTGGCTTCGTCAAGGATTTGGTCGACGGTTTCTTCGCGGAACGGGCGTCCGTTGGCGTCCGCTCGAAGGTTGGTGAACAGACGGCCGGCATTGACGCTCAATCCCCACTTTGGGCCGAAAATCTGCTGAAATCCGAGCACGCTGAGGTTGGAGTGGTGCGTGTAGGTGGTCGCGCGGTCCAGGTCTTTGCTGCGGATGTACTGGTAGCCGGGGGTCAGAAGCGCGTCGAGGCCGACAATCTGCAGGCTTCGCGTGTTTTGGTTGATGTTGAGCGAATGCTGGTTGCTCAAGGTGAACTTGGCGCCCTTCCAGGCCTTCAGCCCCAGTTTGAGCGAGTGCGACCACTGGTTGTCTTGGCGCGGAGCCCACAGCGAGTCGTTGGCCTTGAACAGCGACGAGTGCAGCTGGCGCGCCACGGTCGGAAAGTACGT
>DMDX01000038.1 GCA_003451355.1 Cryomorphaceae bacterium | reverse complement strand
CAAGGCGAGCGGAATCGCAAACGCCCTCACCGCCATGGGCGTCAAAGTCATGCACGACGAGTTCTTTGACACCGTATCGTTTGAGGCTACGGACGCGCAGCGTTCCGACTTGAAGAAGGCGACTGAGGCGCACGGAATCAATCTTGGCTACACCGAGAAGTGTGTGCAAATCAGCACCAACGAGGTGATGAACGGCGACGACGCCAACGCCCTTGTGGCCGCTTTGGCAGAGGGATTGGGCGCCAAGGTCCCCGCCTTTGCCAACGGTGCTAAGCGTTTGAAGCATTTGCGCACCGACGCGATTTTGACGCACCCCGTCTTTCACAGCTACCGCAGCGAAACCGAAATGATGCGCTACATCAAGAAGCTGGAGCGCCGCGACATTTCGCTGAACCACAGCATGATTTCGCTCGGAAGCTGCACGATGAAGCTCAACGCGGCCGCTGAAATGCTTCCGCTGAGCTGGCCCGCGTTTGCGAACATGCACCCCTTTGTTCCGGTCGAGCAGGCCGCGGGCTACCACGAGGTGCTGCGCAGCCTTGAGCGCGACCTGGCAGAGGTGACCGGCTTTGCCGCCACGTCGCTTCAACCGAATTCCGGAGCCCAAGGCGAGTACGCCGGACTCTTGGTGATTCGCGCCTACCACCGCAGTCGCGGTGACCACCACCGCGTGACGGCGCTGATTCCGTCTTCTGCCCACGGAACCAACCCCGCCTCAGCCGTAATGGCCGGTATGGATGTGGTAGTAGTTGGCTGCGACGAGCACGGAAACGTCGACCTTGCCGACCTGCGCGCCAAGGCCGAGCAGCACAAAGAGACGTTGGCTGCTATGATGGTGACCTACCCGTCGACCCACGGTGTGTTTGAATCCGGAATCAAGGAGGCCACCGCCATCATCCACGAGTTCGGAGGCCAAGTCTACATGGACGGCGCCAACATGAACGCCCAGGTGGGACTGACTTCGCCCGGAATGATCGGTGCCGACGTCTGCCACTTGAACCTACACAAGACGTTTGCGATTCCGCACGGCGGAGGCGGTCCCGGCGTAGGTCCGATCTGTGTGGCTAGCCACCTCGCTCCGTTTTTGATGGGCCACCCTATAATTGCGTGTGGCGGAACCCAGGCCATCGGCCCGGTTTCTGCAGCGCCTTTTGGCAGTGCATTGGTTGCCATCATTTCATACGGATACATTAAGATGCTCGGGGGCGAAGGCCTGACCAATAGTACGCGCGTGGCTATCTTAAATGCTAACTACATGAAGTTGCGCCTTGAGGCCGCGTACCCAATTTTGTACACGGGTGAACACGGCCGCGCCGCGCACGAAATGATCCTCGACTGCCGTCCGCTCAAGCGCGACACCGGAATCGAAGTGACCGACATCGCCAAGCGCTTGATGGACTTTGGCTACCACGCGCCTACGGTGTCGTTCCCTGTCGGCGGAACCATGATGGTCGAGCCTACCGAATCCGAATCGCGCGTGGAGCTCGACCGCTTCTGCGATGCGATGCTCGCCATCCACGCTGAAGCCATGGCAATTGCTGCGGGCAGCTCAGACGCCCACAACAATCCGCTCAAGAATGCACCGCATACCCAAGCCATGCTCGTGGCAGAGGAGTGGTCGCTGCCCTACAGCCGCAAGCAAGCGGGTTACCCCATGATGGATTCACTTGAGAATAAGGTATGGCCAGCCGTTCGCCGCGTCGACGACGCCTACGGAGACCGGAATCTCGTGTGCACATGTTTGCCCGTTAGTACTTATATTTAGCACAAAATTTAATAACCTATGAAAAAAATTCTTACGCTTGGATTCTTGTCGACAGTAGCCGTTTCAGCGGTTGCTCAAGTTAGAATCCCTGAAAAAGTAGCAGAGAAGCAACCTGTTTTTGAACAGAAGCAGGCGATTTCCACGGTTCGGGAGTCTGATGCTCCGGAAACGACTATTTGGTCTGAAAACTTCGCTAATGGCATTCCATCCACATGGTTGATTGCCCAAGGAACCTCAGCTGGTGTGCCAAATAGTAATGTTGTGTGGGAGTACAGAGGTCCTACCACAACTCCAACTGCTGCTAGTGGTGGTCGTGGAGGATGTACCTCAGGATTGGTTATTGCAAGTCCAACGGCAGCAAATGGCTATGCGTTGTTTGATTCCGACTGGTTGGACAATAGAAATGCAGGTTGCGGATCGTCATTCTCCGCAGGAATCTCCAACGCCCCCCACGTGGCAAAGCTCACAACGTCACCAATTGACTTGAGTGCTGTTGGATCAAATGCCGTTTTAGAACTTCAGTTTTCACAACTGTATAGGAAGTTTCAAGGCAATGGAGGCACATCTGCCACGAGCGCAACGTTTGTCGAGTTTTCTCCGGACGGCGGAGTTACTTGGACGGCACCTGTAGCACTCAACACAACTGTCGTGGTCAATACTTCTACGTCTGCGCCAGTTGCAGTCACACTTCCATCTTCGCTAAATGGTTCGTCAAACGCAATGATTCGTTTTGTATTTGACGGAAACTACTACCTCTGGATGATTGATGACATTGAAATTGTTGGCGCGCCGGCAAATCGTGTGGAATTCGCCACCGTAAACGGCAACCCACCTGTTGATTTGAATTTCGGCCCAACGTATGGTGCCTCAACTCGCATGGGTAACATGTCCTTGAAGCAGGTTCGTGCCATTACGTTTGACGGAAACGCCGTGAATACAGGTTCATCTGCTCAATCAAATGCTCAATTCAAAGTTGACTTGATTAATCTTTCGACGAATGCAATCACGACATTGTCATCTACCGTTGAGCCTACTTGGGCCGCGGGCGATACCATTGACGTGACCACATTTAATACGTACACAGCTGCATGGACACCAACATCTGATGACCGCTACGGAGTTGTGTACAAGATTGTCACGGATTCATTGACTGTAGTGTATCCAGATACGTTTTTTGTTAATGTGACTGAAGATTTCCATTCACTTGACTTTAATAGTTTGGACAACACAATCGGAACCAATCAATTGGGTGACGGATGTAAGGTTACTGTTCGCCATGACTTCATTGACAACGAACGACTCTTTGGTGCCGAGGCAAGAATGTCTTTTGCCACACAATCAGGGGTTCTCGTTGAGTTGGCGGTACATGATTCTGCCACATACTATGCTGCCAACCTCGCTCCATCAACTCCACCTATTGCATATGCGCAACTTGTGGTTTCTCCTGCAGACTCTGCGGCGGGATGGCTAGAGTTTGACTTTACTGACGCAACAACAGGATTACCAGTATTCCTCCCGGCTGGCGCATACTTCTTTGAGATGACAATGCTGGGCGGTGGTAAGGTTGCTCGAGTTTGGAATGACCAATCGTTCACCAAGGTCCCTGGTACGGCATACATGTACAACGCTGTTGCTGCAACCTGGTACACGGGTTACAGCGGTGGTTCACGATCATTTAATAATCCCTGGATTCGTTCGTTAACCTGTTCGCACCTGAATGCCTCAACGTGTATGACCGTTGGATTTGACGAGAACCCAATGGCTGAGCTTGCCTTGGCTCCGAACCCAGCTACCGACTACGTCAACGTATCGTTCGGTATGCTTACTGGTCAGTACCAAATCGAAGTTCTTGACCTCACCGGTAAGGTGGTGAAGAGCGAGTTGGTTCGCGCTGGAGCAAACGTTCCTGTATTCGTTGGAAACCTTGACCGCGGCATGTACGTGGTTCGCGTAGCCAAGGGTACTGACGTGAAGACCTTTAAAGTGTCGCTTCTCTAAGCAGCCACTTCATTCAATGAGAACGGCCCGGGGAAACCCGGGCCGTTTTTCGTTTATCTTCGTTCAAAATCAACCCCAATGAAGCACCGTTTACTTTTCGTTCTTTCGCTCTTCGTAGGCTTCGCCAGCTTCGGCCAAATTGCTCGTGATTCGGACCAAATTCAAGATGGTGATGTCCGCTACCACGGTCAGAACCGTACGTCGGCCACAGAGACGGTGATTATGAGCGAAGATTTTGCGAATGGAATACCATCTACGTGGATTCACCAAGGGACAGCAAATGGTACTGCAGATCCTGACGCACGATTTGAATACCGTGGAATTGCCACTACACCGTCTAATGCGACAGGATCGAGGGGGTTTTATGCAGGTGCGGCGCTCCCAATCGCATCGCCCACCACAAGTAATGGATTTATCATTCTAGATTCAGACTATCTAGATAATTCCGGGTTGACCGGAAACAATGGCAACGGGCCCGCAGCTGCGCCACATTTGGTGACACTCGCCCCGCCAATGATGGACCTAACGCAGTATAGCAACATTGTGGTTTCGTTCACCAACTACTACCGTCGGCGCCAAGGAACACAAAACCTGAGTACGGCAGTTTCGGCGACCTACCTCGACTTTTCCACAGACGGTGGTCAAACTTGGCCGCACAGCGTTGAGTTGAATACCCACATCGGAAACAATCAGTCTACAGCTGCGGACTTTTTAGTTGAGGTCAACGCATCATCGTTCATTGGTGGCCAAGATTCCGCAATGTTTCGTTTGCGCTTTGACGGTCGCTACTACTACTGGCAAGTAGACGATATCGAGGTAAAGGTTCCGGAATACAATAGGATGAAATTCACGTCGTTTAATGGAGCTCCACCCGTGGACGTTCTGTACAATTCAACCTCGAGGTATGGACATATGAGTCAGTTCGAACAGCGTCCGATCACAGTAGATGCGAATGTGTACAATTTTGGAGTCAATCCACAAACGAATGTGTACCTCGCGCTTGATGTACTTGATCCCAATGGAACTGTAGTGGCGACGGCCTATTCTGACACGACAGCTTCGCTCGCACCAGGTGATACATTGGACTTTACCCAATTGAATACCTACAACCGTGCAGTTGGGGCACTGACTTTTGTTCCGGGAACCTATTCGTTCGCAGTACGTGTAGTAAGCGATAGTACGATCGAGGCCTTTGATACCCTATCGTACCAGCTTAGTGAACAACGTATGGCTCTAGATTTCGGGGGATTTGATAATTCACTCGGAACCAATGCATTAGGCTTAGATGGGGCCGGTATGGCTGTGTATATGGATTTGGGGATGTTCAATCCAGCAACAGCCACGGCACAACGGCTTTTTGGGGTAGAATTGGGGTTGTCAAGTTTGACTACGGGCGGAACGATTGAAGTTTCAGTCTACGATACCGCAGCATGGCAAGGCTATACGGCTGGTTTTGATCAAACGGGCCTCCTTGCCTACGCCACTGATAGCATCACTGCTGCAGATATTTCATCTCAGACGAAGTACTTTGATTTCGGACAGCAGTTGCTTCAGTCCGGAGCAGTGTACGTCGCGGTAAATATGTACAGCAACAACGGCCAGTATGAAGTTCGTCTTAAGAACGACCAAACTATTCGCCAAACTGGCCTTTCAAAAATGATGTACAATGCGAATGACGCCCGGTGGTTCAGCGGATACAGTAATTCCATGACCTTTAATGCTCCGTGGATTCGGGTTGACGTATGCCCCAATATTCCTGGTGCGTGTGGATTGGGTACCAGTGAGCCCGTAGAGACGTTATGGACGCTTTCGCCGAATCCCGGGGCACAAGGATTTAATGTTCCGGAATTTGGAGAGGTCTCCGTAGTCGATGCGTTCGGTCGTGTCGTTCTGTGCGCACGAGCTGAGCGGGGATCGTGGGTAGACGCCTCGAAGTGGTCTCCAGGGTTGTACTTCGTTACGTTAAACGGAGTGACGCTGCGCTGGATTAAACTTTAGGCATCCGACTTCCAAGGACGGTTCGCGTGATGAAGTCCTTTTCGAGGGACCATCCGCGCGCGGGGCTGTACTCGCGCCCGTAAAAAATGATCTGCAGATGGAGCTTGTTCCAAAGCTCTTTCGGGAAGAGTGTTTTGGCGTCCTTTTCGGTTTGCTCCACGCTTTTGCCGGTGGTGAGCGCCCAGCGGGTCATCAGGCGGTGAATGTGCGTGTCCACGGGGAATGCAGGGACTCCAAATGCCTGGCTCATGACCACCGATGCGGTTTTGTGTCCGACTCCAGGCATCGCTTCAAGCGCTTCAAATGACTGCGGAACCTGGCCTCCGTGCAGCGTCACAATCATCTCAGAAAGCCCTTTGAGCCCCTTGGACTTCATCGGAACCAGTCCGCACGGGCGAATGATCCCTGCAATTTCTTCAATGCTCAGTGCGGCCATGGCTTCAGGGGTATCCGCCTTGGCAAACAGGGTCGGGGTAATTGTGTTGACGCGGGCATCCGTGCACTGAGCTGATAGGACGACGGCGCACAGCAAGGTGAACGGGCTGTAGTGGTCGAGCGGAATGGGAACTTCGGGGTACAGGTCCTCGAGGTGCTCGATAATGTACGCGGCTTTTTGCTTCTTGGTCACGGAACAAAGGTCGAAACCCCGGCGTTACCTTTAGCAGAACAAAAAAAGTAAACCGATGACCCATCTCAACCCAGGCGACCAGGCCCCCAACTTTGAAGCTCAAGACCAGCACGGAACCACCGTTTCACTTGCTCAATTCGCCGGAAAAAAGGTGGTGCTTTACTTTTACCCAAAGGACGACACCCCGGGCTGTACGGCTGAGGCCTGCTCCTTTCGCGACGGCCAAACAGATCTTCAGAATGCAGGGTACGCGGTACTTGGCGTATCGCCCGACAGTGTTAAGTCGCACGGAAAGTTCGCCGACAAGTTCTCATTGAATTTTTCACTGCTCGCAGACACCGAAAAGACCATCTGCC
>DMDX01000091.1:8770-9025 GCA_003451355.1 Cryomorphaceae bacterium | reverse complement strand
GCTTGGACGGCTTGTTCGGCTTGGTCATCGGTGAGGGTGAGGGGCGGAGCGAGTCGGAGCGCGCGGTTTTCGAAGAGGAACCAGTCGGTGAGGTAGCCTGCGGCAATAAGGTGCTGCTGGACCTTGAGGACGCGGTCAAAGCTGTCGAGTACGACGGCGAGGAGGGCGCCGCGGCCTCTGATTTCGTGGACGTCGGGGTGGCTCGAAAGGCCGCGGCGGAAGTGGGCTTCGAGGACGGGGGCGCGGAGCGCGAAG
>DMDX01000091.1:0-8527 GCA_003451355.1 Cryomorphaceae bacterium | reverse complement strand
CGGGGGCGCGGAGCGCGAAGCGCTCGCGCTCCAAAATATTCCAGGCCGCTAGGCCGGCAGCGCAGCTGACGGGGTGCCCACCGAAGGTGGTGAGGTGTCCGAGCATGGGGAATTCAGCAAGGGTCGACATGAGGGCGCGCCCGGCGGCGAAGGCCCCGAGGGGCATTCCGCCGCCCAAGGCCTTCGCAAGGCAGACCACGTCGGGGGTGATGCCAGACGCCGTGAACGCGAAGGCCTCGCCGCTGCGGCCGAACCCGGTTTGGATTTCGTCGACGATGAGCAGGGCACCGGCCGCGCGGCAGCACGCCTCAAGTTGGCGAAGCCATGCATGCTCTGCGGGGATGTAGCCTGATTCTGATTGGATGGCTTCGACAAGGACGGCTGCGGTGTGGGGGCCGATGGCGTCGAGGACTTCGGTTCCGTTGAATGGGAAAATGCGGTGCCCCGGAACGAGTGGGCGGTAGGCCGACTTCATGCACTCGTTGCCCATGGCTGAGAGGGGCCCAGTGGTGGACCCGTGGTAGGAACCGTGAAAGGATAGGATCTCGGTTCGACCGGTGGCGCGCTTTGCCAACTTGAGGGCGCCGTCGACGGCTTCGGCTCCAGAGTTGCCCCAGTAAATTTGGTCAATCGACTCGGGGAGCGCCGCGAGAAGGGCCTCTGCATAGGCAACCTGAGGAAGCTGCGCGTATTCTCCGTAGACCATCAGGTGCATGTGCTGTGCGGCTTGCTGCTGCACCGCCGAAACTATTTCGGGGTGACTGTGCCCGAGGTTGGCCACGCCGATTCCCGAGATGAGGTCCATGTGGGGCTTGCCCTGCGGATCGTAGAGGTAGACTCCCTCGGCCCGCACAAATTCAAGGGCCAACGGGCTGAATGTGGTGGGGGCGAGGTGGTGCAAGAAACGCTGGCGGAGGTCCATTCCGCTAAGGTACGGGGTGGGTGAAATTTTTTAGAATCCGGTTAACCCCGAATGTGCGATGATGCAGTTTTTGGAATCCGGTTATACCCGAATGTTTGCTGGGGAAGGAAACAAAAAAAAATCCGGTTAAAACCGGATTTCAAAAATTGTCACGTTCTGGGGGCAGGGCCTTCGCCCTTGCGGGCGTCGCGAAGTCGTTCCATGACTTCTTGCTTGAATTTTCGTTCCGCGACGTGAAGCTTGAGTACTTTTTGGGGCGGAAGCACCTTTAGAAATTCTTTTTGGTACGTGCGCCGGACCGCTTCGCGCTCGGCGCCAACCTTGTCAATCTCTGCGAGGAGCTCACGGGCTTGGGCGTCGGAGAGGTTGTCGATTCCGCCTTCACCGCGCACCGTTTTAAGGCCTTCGCGCAAGGGGTCGCGGTTGGCTTTTTTCAGTTCATCCTCCATGGCGTTGTAGATGGGCCAAAAGGCCTTGGCTTCGTCAGGGGTGAGCTGAAGTTCGCGGGTGATGAATCCGATTTTGGCGGATTCGATGCGCTCTTTAGCTTGACCAGGACGCGCTCCTGGTCGCTGACCTGGGTTAGGACGGGTTTGAGCGCTAGCAGCCGTACCTATAATGGCGAGGGCGATAATGAGGTTTTTGATCATGATTGGATTGGTTTAAAGAGAGGTGATTCCGTGAAGTTCAGCGAGCTCAAGGAGCTCGTCGTCTGAGAGGGTGACGTCGCCCTGTTCTAGTGCGGTCCAGGCCTCTTCAACAGATAGTTGCATGCTTGAGTCAATTGTGGGCACCGAATCGGGACGAACGCTTAGCAGGACTCCGGCGAATACCGCAGCAACAGCCGTGGCCGTCCAAGTGAGCCGACGAATCCGTGTACGGCGTTGCTTGGCCGCCACCGCTGCGCGGGTGGCTCGCTCGGCAAGTTGGGCGGCAAAGTCGTCCGGAACGTGGATTCCGTCGCGTCTCTTGTGGGGTTCAGTGCTGAGGTTCATGGGCTTTGTTGTACTTAGGATTCCGAATGGAGGTCAAGGTTTAATCCGACCATGGTTTTTTTGATTTTGGCAACCGCATGGTGGTAGTTTGCTTTGAGTCCGCCTTGGCTGGTTCCGAGGATGTGGGCGATGTCGGTGTACGGCAGCTCGTCAAAGTAGCGGAACTGGAACACGAGCCGCTGCTGTTCCGGGAGCTGCGCCACTGCAGCATACAGGGCGGTGAGCACGGCGTCCGCTTCGAAGTAGGGGCTGTCGGGAACGCCCGCAAGTTCCGCGGGATCCGTGGTCGCCACGGGACGGATGCGTCGTTTGGCGCTCAAGGCCTCATTGACCACAAACCGGTACGCCCACGTGCTGCGCTGGGCATCGCCGCGAAAGCTCGACCAGTTCGACCACATTTTAATGCTCGCATCCTGAACACAGTCTTGGGCTGAGGCGTGGTCCAGCACAATGCGCAGTGCCGCACGGTACCATTGGTCCGCGTGGCGCTGCGCAAGTTCGGTAAAGTCGCGAAGGGCTTCGAGCTGCATCGAGGCTAAGATGCAGAAAAGCTGCGTTGGTTTAAACAGTAGTTAGCGAGGCTGGCAAGGCTAGCCTTGCCAACTAGCGGTTTCGAACCTTCAGCGCAGCCTCCACGATGGCGGCGGCGTTGAGGCCGTACTTGTCCATGAGCTGGGCAGGGGTTCCGGATTCGCCAAAGGAATCGTTGACGGCCACCATCTCGATGGGGGCGGGGCGGTGCATGCCGAGGGTCTGGGCAACGAGGTCGCCGAGGCCTCCGTGGCGCTGGTGCTCCTCGGCGGTGACCACACGACCGGTCTTGTGGACGGACTTCAGAAGGGCCTCGGTGTCAAAAGGTTTGATCGTGGCGAAGTTGATGACCTCCGCAGAGATGCCTTGTGCGGCCAGGGTGTTGGCGGCCTCAAGGGCCTCCCAAACCAGGTGGCCGGTGGCGGCGATGGTCACGTCGCTGCCTTCGAGCAGCACGTCGGCCTTGCCAATGATAAAGGGCTTGTCGGCGGGGGTGAAGTTGGCCACCTTGGGGCGTCCGAAGCGCAGATAAACCGGGCCATGGTGGTCGGCAAGGGCAATGGTTGCAGCCTTCGTTTGGTTGTAGTCCGCGGTGACGACGACCGTCATGCCCGGAAGCATTTTCATCAGCCCAATGTCTTCAAGAATTTGGTGCGTCGCGCCGTCTTCGCCCAGGGTAAGGCCTGCGTGCGAGGCGCAGATTTTTACGTTTTTGTCGGAGTAGGCGATGCTCTGGCGGATTTGGTCGTAGACCCGTCCGGTCGAGAAGTTGGCAAAGGTTCCGGTGAACGGAATCCAGCCGCCAATGGTTAGGCCCGCGGCCATGCCCATCATGTGTGCCTCGGCGATACCAGTTTGAAAGAAGCGCTCAGGGAACTCCTTGGCGAAGGCGTCCATCTTGAGCGAACCGGTCAGGTCGGCACAAAGTGCGACGACGTGGGGGTTGCTGCGTCCGAGTTCGAGCAGACCGGCTCCGAATCCGCTGCGGGTGTCTTGGCTTCCTTGGTTCGTGTAGGGGTGCATGGGGTGTCTAATTACGGGAGGTTAACGATAGCCGTGGCTCCTGAAGTCACGGTAAACGATTGGCTTTTGCTGTATGCGGTTTGCTGGGCCGCTTTGGGGCGGTAGACGACGGTATAGGTTCCGGGCTGAAGGGCAAAGGCCTGGCGCGTCTGGCCGGCATCGAGCGGAACCACGTACGTCCAGTCTTCGTTCTCGCGCAAGAAGATGGCGCCGATGCTGGCGATTTTGAGGGTGAGGCTGGCGTTGCCGGGCGCGGGAATGCTCAGTTCGGTGGTCTTGCCGCCCTCGACTACTAAGGTTTTGCGGTAGCGGGGCAGGGTGAGGATGTCGAGCTCATAGGTTCCGACCAAGTAGCGCTGCTCGCTGCCGAGGGGCTGCACGTGCACGATTTCGGTTGAATTTGGCTTGCGCACCACGGCGAGGGGCGGAGTTTGCCGGCTGGGCATTCCGTACATGTTGAGGCGAAGTCCGCCTTGTGCCGCATTGGCGCCCAGGTGGTTGTGCTTGCCCGCATGCACGCTGCTCACTCCAATCTGAACGGGCGGAACGGTGTAGACGGTTCCGCGGTACGGCACCAATGGATCGAGGTCGAGCGTGTCGGGCGAACCGAGGTAGTTCATCGTGTGAATCATGGCCTCTTCGGTCGCGCCACTGGTGGCGTTGAAGAGGATTACCGGCACGTCGGTCTCAGATGAGACGCCTTGGTGGTCCTGCAGATTGATCTGGGCCGAGGTGTTGTCAAGGGCCTGGGTCATGATGACGTTGAGGGCCTTGCCAAAGGTTTGTTCGTCGCCGGCGTCGAAGTAGGTTCCGATGCAACCCAAGTCTTTGGCGAAATTGGCGTCGAGACCGATTCCGATGACAAAGGGTTTGAGCATGATGCCTTTGCTCTGAAGGATGGCAGAGGCCGCACAAGGATCGCCGTCGCAGGCCTCAACTCCGTCAGTGATCAAAATGATGATTTCACGGCAGTCGGCGCAATCAGGGAAGTCGCCGCCCGCCTTTAGGATGCTGTTGGCGATCGGCGTGGTGCCCATGGGGCGCAGCCCCGCAATGGTTTTTTGGATGCGCGGAATCGAGTTGGGGCTAAACGCCACCTCGAGCCGCGTGTCGTTGCAGTCCTGGGGCGGAACCGGTTTTTGGTGCCCGTAGACCCTTAAGGCCAGCTCGAAGTTGGGGTTCTCGATACGCGCCAAGCTGTCGAGCAGTTCGCGCATGAGGCGTTGGGCGACTTCCATGCGGGTTCCGGTTTGCCACCGGGAATACATGGAGTTTGACGCATCAAAAACGAAGAGGATTCGCGTGAGCGGTTCGGGCTTTTTTTCGGGCGGAGGCAGCACGCCCTGCGCCCAAGTCCCGAAGGATCCGGCGAGCAGGAGGAGTGCGAGCAGTCCGCGGCGAAGCATGGACCTAGTAGTCGCCGAGCGTTTCAGGGCACTGCGCGAGTGCGCGTGCGAGTTCGTCATCGTTGGGGGCAACGCCGTGCCACTTGTGGGTTCCGGCCATGAAGTCCACTCCGTGGCCCATGGCGGTCTTCATGATGATCACCACGGGTTTGCCATGCCCGGTGCGGGTTCCGGCTTCGCGAAGTGCAGCACGCACGGCATCGAGGTCGTTGCCGTGCTCGAGGTGCATGACGTCCCATCCAAAGGCGGCAAATTTGGCGCCGAGGTCGCCCATCGGGAGTACTTCGTCGGTGCTGCCGTCAATTTGCTGGCCGTTGGCGTCCACTGTGGCGATGAGGTTGTCCACTTTTTTGGCACCTGCGTACATGGCTGCTTCCCAAATCTGGCCTTCTTGCAGCTCTCCGTCACCGTGCAGCGTGTACACGAGGTGGCTGTCGCCGTTGAGTTTTTTGGCTTGGGCGGCGCCTACGGCGACGCTTAGACCTTGACCCAGAGATCCGCTCGCGATGCGCACCCCGGGCAAGCCGTCGTGCGTGGTCGGGTGGCCCTGAAGGCGGGTGTTGATGAGGCGAAAGGTCGAAAGTTCCGAAACAGGGAAGTAGCCCGAACGCGCCAACGTGCTGTAAAGAACCGGAGAAATGTGGCCGTTGCTCAAAAAGAAGAGGTCCTCGCCGCGTCCGTCCATGGTAAATGCCGACGGATTGTGGTGCAGTACGTCAAAGTACAGGGCGGTGAAAAACTCGGTACAGCCCATGGATCCACCGGGGTGACCCGATTGCGGTTTGTGCACCATGCGCAGGATGTCGCGGCGAATTTGCGAGGGGTAGTCGTAGATTGAGGCCATCAGTAGCGGATTTACTGCAAAAGTACGGCCTATGTTCGGCTACCTTTGCGGCCCAAATACAGAAGTAATTAACGAGTTATGAAGGTTGGAATCGTAGGTCTACCCAATGTCGGCAAGTCGACGCTGTTTAACTGCTTGAGCAATGCGAAGGCCCATGCGGCTAACTTTCCGTTTTGTACCATTGAGCCGAATGTGGGGACGGTCAACGTTCCAGATCCGCGCATTGATGCACTGGCAGAGATTGTCACACCCGAGCGCGTCGTACCTGCCACCGTCGAGATCGTGGACATTGCCGGCCTCGTGAAGGGCGCCAGCAAGGGCGAGGGTCTAGGCAATCAGTTTTTAGGCAACATCCGCGAGTGCAATGCGATTTTGCACGTGCTGCGCTGCTTCGAAAACGACAACATCGTGCACGTAGACGGAAGCGTGAATCCGCTCCGCGACAAAGAGACGATTGACTTTGAGCTTCAGCTCAAGGACCTCGAGACACTTGAAAAGCGTTTGGACCGCGCTCGCAAGGCGGCCAAGAGCGGTACCCGTGAGGCTGTGCGCGAAGTCGAAATGGGGGAACGACTGAAAAAGCATCTCGAGCAGGGTAAGTCGGTGCGCGGATTTGACCGCACTGATGAAGAAAATGAGTGGATCGCCGACTACCAGCTTCTGACCGACAAGCCCGTGATGTACGTCTGCAACGTCGAAGAGACGTGCGCCAAGACAGGAAACACATGGGTTGAAAAGGTGCGCGCAATGGCTGCAGAAGAGGGTGCCGGCGTGCTTCACTTGGCTGCCGCGACCGAGGCCGACATCGCCGAACTCGAAACCTACGAGGAGCGCCGCATGTTCCTCGACGACCTCGAGCTCGAGGAGCCCGGTGTCAACCGCCTGATTCGCGAGGCCTACAACCTGCTCCAGCTGCACACCTACTTCACGGCCGGCGTGAAAGAGGTTCGTGCGTGGACAATTCCGCGCGGATCCACGGCTCCGCAGGCAGCTGGGGTCATTCACAGCGACTTCGAGAAGGGATTCATTCGCGCCGAGGTCATTAGCTACGACGACTACGTGAAGTACCGTTCAGAATCCGCGTGCCGCGAGGCTGGACGCCTCAAGGTCGAGGGCCGCGAGTACCTCGTCAAGGACGGGGATGTCCTGCACTTCCGTTTTAACGTTTAACTCGGATAGGTACTGCGGTACCAGTATCCTGGCTCGGAATCAAAGGCGCATTCACCCTCAAAGTGCATACCGATTCGCTCAAGAACGCGCTGGGAACGTAGGTTGCTTCGGTGGGTTCTTGCAATTATTTCGGGGATTTCGAGGTACTGGTGTCCGTAGTTGAGGCAGGCTAAAGCAGCTTCTGAAGCATAGCCCTGACCCCAGTATTCCTGAGCCAATCGAAACCCGAGATCAACTTCGAGCCGGTTATCGGCCCGACGCAATCCGCACCAGCCCAATTTGGCTCCATCTGCATGGCGAACGATCAGCCAGCGTCCAAAACCGTGAAGTAGGTACTGTCTGTAGTTCTCGATGAAGGTGCGGGCGTCGTGAACCGATTCAAACGCTCCGTCTCCCGTGTACTCCAGCACTTGGGGGTCAAGATTTAGTTGGTACAAGAATCGAGCATCTTCGGGGGTCCATTGCCGTAGGATTAGTCTTGGTGACTGAAGTGCCGAGGATACCATGAGGTAAAATTAACGTTTAAAATGGGTCACGGTTAGAGGATTATTCTGTTGAAAACTCCCTTTGGTGGCGCGGGTTTGCTGTGATGTTTTACGTTAGATTCGCAGGATATCATGACCGAGCCCGTACTCTATACCGAAGACAACATCCGCAGCCTTGAATGGCAGGAGCACATCCGCCTCAGGCCCGGGATGTACATCGGTAAGCTCGGCGATGGCAGCAGCGCTGACGACGGCATTTACATTCTGATCAAAGAAGTTGTCGACAATTCGATCGACGAGTTTGTGATGGGCGGCGGCAAAACCGTCGAGATCAGCGTGCAAAACGGTTCGGTGACCGTGCGCGACTACGGCCGCGGAATTCCGCTCGGCAAGCTCGTGGACGTCGTGTCGAAGATGAATACGGGCGCCAAGTACGATTCGAAGGCGTTCAAAAAGTCAGTAGGTCTCAACGGGGTTGGAACCAAGGCCGTCAACGCCCTTTCGTCCAACTTTACGGTTCAAGCGTTTCGCGACGGCCAGACGAAGACCGCGCGCTTTTCAGGCGGAATTCTCCAAGAAGTGGGTCAGCTTGAGCCATCAACCGCTCGTTTTGGAACCAAAGTGGTCTTTACCCCAGACGCCAGTATTTTTCACAACTACCGCTTTCAGATGGAGTACGTCGAGCGGATGGTGTGGAACTACGTCTACCTGAACCCAGGCCTCAGTATCTACCTGAACGGCCAGAAGTACTTCTCAGAGAACGGCCTCAAAGATTTGCTCGCCAATAACTTGAGTGGGGAAGTGATGCACGACATCATACACCTCAAAGGCGAAGACATCGAGGTGGCACTCACGCACGCCGAGCGCAGCCAAAGCGAGCAGTACTACTCGTTTGTCAACGGCCAGCACACGACTCAGGGCGGAACGCACCAAGGCGCGTTTCGCGAAGCCCTGGTCACCGTGCTGCGCAACCACTACAACAAGCAGTACGACGCGGCGGACATTCGCCAAAGCGTGATCGGAGCAATCAGCATCAAAGTCATAGAGCCCGTATTTGAGTCCCAGACCAAGACCAAGCTCGGCAGCCAAGACATGGGGCCAGATGGGCCCTCGGTTCGCACCTTCATTTTGGATTTTTTGAAGACGGAACT
>DMDX01000055.1:10988-11619 GCA_003451355.1 Cryomorphaceae bacterium | reverse complement strand
TTATTTCGCCCGGAGCCTTGCTCGCCACCGTCCTCGTATGGCTGACCTCGTACCTGTTCGGAATCTACGTAACGGATTTCAGCCGCTACAACCAATTCTATGGCTCGATCGGCACCCTCATGATTATTCAGCTTTGGATCTACGTGAACGCCATCGGACTCATCATTGGGTTCGAACTCAACGCGTCGATGGCTCGGGCAAAAAACCGCGACGAGGTCACCAATTTCTAGTGCAGGCACCAAACGGGCCGCTCTGCACGCACCAATTAGACTTTGAGGTAGGTAAACTCCTCGTAGTGTGCAGAGTGCGCTACGAGCACATAACCTTTTGCTGCGAGCGCTTCATGCACCGCCTTTGATGGGATTCCCTCAACCCAGCGGTCGTGAAACTCAATGAGAATTTGGTCGATCTCGATTCCGTCCGCAAGAAGTGCAGGCAGGACTTCGTACTCAGCGCCCTCGATGTCTATTTTGAGCACATCCAAGCGAGTATGGCCCAATTGCTTCATGAGATCCTTGAGCGTACTGAGCTGAACCTCAATGGGTCGGGTGAGCGTTGATTGCACTGAAGCATTAAGGCTTCCGCTCGTCGCTTTCTCGGATTCCGGCAGGTGAAAGGTCGCCGTGCCGGT
>DMDX01000055.1:0-10789 GCA_003451355.1 Cryomorphaceae bacterium | reverse complement strand
GTGAATGGCGCGGTCAAAACTGATATCTTGACCAATTCCGACCGAATACACCACCGCCTCGCGGCGATTTTGGGGCGGAACGGCATAAAAACCGCCGTAGCTGTTGCCGTACCATGTGGCACGATCGTCGGGATGCACCACGAAATGAGCAACCTCTGTGCGGTCGAGGCTGCGCACGAGTTCTGCGTTGCGCGTTCGTGCCGCGCGGTCCTGCTTCGCTGCGGTATACCAGTCCTTGAGTCGTTGTATCATGATGTACAATAGGGTTTATCCGAAGATCTGAACGCGTTTGCGAATCCAGTTTCCGCCGACAAAGGTGGTCGCAAAATAGAAGATGACCGCAAGCGACCAGTCTGACCTCAGAAAATGGTGGCGGGCTTTTGCAAATTCGCCAACGGTGTACCAGTACCGCCCATAGCTTCCGTGCCAGCGGGCCCTTGATACCTTGACTTCTGAAGGGTAGCGCGCCGCTAACTCGCTCAATGTGTGCATGGCAAATTCAAAATCGCGATCGCGGTAGGTCGAATTCAGCGAGAGGTTGCTCCCCTCGACGTGCCGAATGAACAGCGGACGGCACACTTCACGGGTAGCACAACCCTCAGTAACCCTTAAAAGCCAGTCAAAGTCCAATTGGCCGTGGACTTCTTCAAAGTGGACGTGTGCACGATCCGAGCGGAGCAGCAGTCCACCGATGTACATATTCTGACCATTTTTCTGGCGCAGCAAGCGCTGGATAAAGGCCACATTGGGGGCAAAATCCCGTACCCCTTGCGTGCACGAACGAACTTGATCTTGGCCCAACGACGCGTTGCGCAAAATGAACCCAGAACTCACAATTGGCACCCCATCAGCAAACTGCAGGAGTGCTTCAAGGCGGTCCACGACCCATTCGTCGTCGTGGTCGGCGATTGAAATCCAGTCCCCTTTTGCCTGGCGAAGGCCGCAATTCCGGCCCCAGTTCGGCCCTCCAGAATTGGTGGTGTTCACCACTGCAGCGATGCCCCGCTCTGCGAGAAGTGCCACCGTCTGGTCGCTTGAACCGTCGTCGAACGCCAGAATTTCAAGTGCAAATAGGGTTCCGCGCCCTTTTTGACCCAGAATAGAGTCCACCAACCGCAGAATCGTGCGCTCAGATTGGTAGGTCGTGATAATGACGCTGATGAGCGGAATCGAGTTCATGACGCAAACCGAGCGATGAGGGATGGGACGCGTAGGTCCGGAGCAAAATTCAGTAGCGCATTGGCGACCCCAAACAACGCACATTGTGCACCGAGCTCTAGTCCCGCAATCGACCAGACGCCCAAGCCGAGACCCGGCAGAAGCCAATGCAGCATGGCCGCGGCACCCACCCACGGAAGGAACCTCCAAAACGTATGGTCAAAAGCTGAGATTTGAAACCACCTCCAGAGCTGGAGCATTCTAAAGCTGTTGTAGATGACTGCGGCCGCCAAGAGCGACCACGCCATTCCGAGTGCGCCCCACTGGGGCACGGCCCACGCGGCAAAGCCAACCGAGAGCACAATCATGATGACGTTGGCGTACCAGTCGTGGCGAAACTTTTCGCTGGTGAGCAGGACCATCCCTGTGGCACCCGTGGCGATGTACATCATTTGGGTTGCGCCAGCCACCGCGGCAATCATGGGTCCGCGGTCTTGGTAGGCGGCGGGTAAAAGCGTGTACACGGCAGGCAGTACCGCGAGAATGAGCATGTACAAAAGAATACTCACGCCCCATTGGCTTTGGGCGCTTCGCAGCATAAGTGCGCGGAGCTCCGCACGCCTGCCCTCAGCCCAGTACTGCGCGACAAAGGGGCGAATCGCCTGATTCATGGACTTGGAGGGAACACCCAGCACGATTCCGATTTGAAACGCGATACTGTAGCGCGCCACTTCATCGAGACCAACCCAACGGCCCAAAAGCAAAATATCCAACTGCCCGAATACCATTTGTGTAGCCAAAGACCAAAGCAACCAGAGGGCATACTTTTGACCCTCAGGCTGGGCCTGAAGCGACCCCAGTGGCTCGTGCACCGTGCGGTGGTAGACCAGAATAAGGCCGGCAGTCAGCAGCACGTACCAGAGCGCCAACCCCAGAATAACTACAGGCAATTCGGGTTTCCAGATGAGGTAGATTACTATTGCCAATAAAAAGCTAGTCTTTCGTCCAAAATCCTTCACAATTTGGGGCAAGGCGATTCGACCATTCGCCGTAAACCACCCGAGGTACCACTCGTGCACCGTAAACGCAGCAGCCATTAGAATCACCGCTAGGGTCGTTGACAAACCCAGTTCCGTGTCTAAGTTGAACCGATCGAACCAAGGCCAAAGCCATAGCGCTACGGTTCCGGCCGCCAACGCGGTGAGGGCGAGGATGACCACCCATCCGTAGGTAAAAAACTGGGCGCGCTGTACCGAATTCCAACGCGGAACAAACGTGATCACCGTCTGCGGAAGCCCCGCATGCAGTACGAGGCCCAAAATGGTCGCCACCGAAATGATCCAGCGCAGCAGACCGTAGTCTTCAGGCCGGTCCGGGAAGGCCAACGGAAGCAGCCAAAACGCCGTCAATGCAGCGACTCCGACCCCAATGAGGCCAAAAATGCTTACCAGACTGCTTTGACGGACGACAACACCCAAGGTTCACCAACTTAGTTCAAGTGCAAACTTAGGGGAATTAATCCGCGGAAGCTGAGCCGCAGTGCGAATGTGGTCCATCATTTTGCCGTAAACTTGCGCACTATGAATGACGTTCTTCGAACTGCCAGCCGCTCGTGGCTCTATCCCGTCCTCGCACTTATTGCGGTCAACCTCATCTACTTTGCGCCTGTGGTCTTTCAGGGCAAGCAAATTCCGCAAGACGACATCAAGTTGGGAATTGCCAAGGGCAAAGAAATCGTAGACTACCGGGCCGAAAAAGGCGAAGAGCCGCTGTGGACCAACGCCATGTTTAGCGGTATGCCCACCTTTCAGATGTCGACGTTCTATCCAAATAATGTCCTTCGCTACATTGAAGTTGGCCTCCAAAAAGTACTCGTGCACGAGTCCGGTGTGTACATCGTCGCCCTGCTCATGCTCGGATTCTTCTTTTTGCTTCGCGGCGAAAAAGTCGACCCATGGTTGAGCGTGGCCGGCGCCGTGGCGTTCGGATTCAGCGCCTTCTTTATCATTTCGCTGGCGGCTGGGCACAACGCCAAGATTCGCACGGCGGCCTATATGGCTCCGTTGGTGCTCGGCGTGCTCCTCACCTACCGAGGCCGCACTGCGCTTGGATTCTTTGTAGCGGCGTTGGCCACGGGGCTGAGCATCCAATCCAACCACTTTCAGATCACCTACTACACGGCGATTCCGGTGCTGGCGGTTTCGGTAGCCTACCTCGTGGCGGCGGTGCGCGAAGGCGCGCTCAAGCAGTGGGTACTTCGCTCGTTGCTGCTGCTCGGCGCAGCGGTGGTCGGAATCGGCCCCAACATCGGCAACTTGTGGTCGACCTATGCCTACACCAACGCCACCATGCGGGGCGGCCATTCGGACCTCACTCCGATCGCTGACAGCACCGCGGCCCCTGCAGCCAAGGCTGAGGGACTTGACTTTGACTACGCCATGTCGTGGTCGTACGGCATGACTGAATCGCTCAACCTGTTTATCCCAAACCTAATGGGCGGCGGAGCCAAGCAGGACTACAGCGACACCAAAACCTATGAAACCCTGTCGCGTATCTTTCAGCAGCAAGGTTTGGGCGGCGAACGACTTCGCGAAACCGTCAACCAGTACAGCGGATCCTTTCTCTACTGGGGCGACCAAAGCCTCGTGAACGGAGCCTACTACCTGGGCGCCGTGGCGGTCTTTCTCTTTGTGCTCGGCCTCTTGACCGTGCGCGGAACCACCCGCAACTGGGTCCTAGGCGCCCTGCTCGTAAGCCTCGTGCTTGCGTGGGGCAAAAACCTCGAGTCGGTCAACCGCCTGCTGTTTGACACCTTACCGCTGTACAACAAGTTCCGCGTGCCGTCGATGGCCCTCGTGGTCGCCTTTTTGACGGTGCCTTACCTCGGTTTTGTGGGCCTTCAGCAGTGGATTTCAGGTGACTTGAGTGCCGACCAAAAACAGCGCAAGCTGTTGATGGCTGCCGGAATTTCAGGCGGAATCGCACTTCTTGTAGCCCTCATCGGCCCCGCCCTGTTCTCACTTGAAGGTTTGAACGACGCCAACCTTGACCAGCAAGGATTTGACCTCGGAATCATCGAAGAGGACCGAGCCAACTTGATGCGTAGTTCTGCATGGCGCAGCCTTCTTTTTGTGCTCGCTGCCGCAGCGCTGCTTTGGCTTCAGCTCAAGGGCCGTGTCAAGCCCGCCATGTTCGCAGCCGCCCTCGTGGGACTCGTCGTGGCCGATCAGTGGACGTTTGACCGCGACCAGCTTGGTTCCGACGACTTTGTCAGCGAGCGTGAATTCAACGCAGCCTTTGCGCCGACGCCTGCCGACGAGTTCATTCTCAAGGATACGGACCTGCACTACCGCGTGTACAACACGACGTCCGGCCTGACGAGCGACAGCTACACGTCGTACTTCCACAAGAGCATTGGCGGCTACCACGGCGCCAAGCTGGCCCGCTACCAAGACCTGATTGAGCGCCAGCTTTCGCAGGGCAACATCGCCGCATTTAGCATGCTCAACACCAAGTGGGTCATCATGCAGGACCAACAAACCGGAGTCATGCAGGCCCAGCCCAACATGAGTGCGTGCGGCAACGCGTGGTTCCCCGCCGAAATCCGCCAAGTGGCGAACGCCGACGAAGCCATGGCTGCGTTGAGCGGATTTGACCCGATGCAGACGGCCATTGTCGAGCAGGGCGTCGATGCAGAGCGTCTGATGAATTCACAGGCTCCGGATTCGACCGCGCGCATCACCCTCACGGCCTATGACCCGAAGGTGATGACGTACACGGTTGAGGGACTGACGGCGAACTCCACAGCGGTGTTCTCTGAGATCTTCTACGAGGTTCCCGGCCAGCGCTGGGTGGCTACGGCCGACGGAGTAGAGATTCCGGTGGCCCGCGTGAACTACGTGCTGCGTGCTGCAGTGATTCCGGCCGGAACCAAAGAAGTGGTATTCACTTTTGCTCCCGAGACCTACACGACCGGAAGCATGCTCGACGGCGGCTTCTCATTGCTGCTGCTTGCTTCGCTCGGATTCGCCCTTTGGATCGAATTCAAGCGCCGCCGCAGTGCCTAAACGCATCTTAGTCGCGACCTACTACTGGCCTCCCGCGGGTGGTCCGGGTGTACAGCGCTGGCTTAAAACAGCCCAAGCACTCAAGCAGCTTGGTCACGACGTCGAAGTCCTCACGGTCGACCCGGCCTACGCGACCTATCCCCTTCGCGACGAAAGCCTCACGGCAGAGGCCGAGGGAATTACCGTCCACTCCACCCGCGCCAGGGACTGGTTTGGTACCTACCAAAAGCTCACTCGCCGCAAGGAGGTTCCGTTCAGCGGATTCGCCAATCAGGCGGGCAAGCCGGGCCCCATTCAGCGACTGTCGCGTTGGGTTCGCGGCAACCTGTTCATTCCCGATCCGCGCCGAGGCTGGAACCCCTACGCGGTCGCCGAAGCACTGAAGCAGCACGCACTCAAGCCGTACGATTTGGTGGTGACCAGCGGACCGCCCCACTCCACGCACTTGATCGGGCTCGAACTGCAGCGCCGCGGAATGCGCTGGTGGGCCGACTTTCGCGACCCATGGACCGACATCTACTACTACCGAATGTTCTATCCGTCGGCTTGGGCCCGACGCCGCGACGCCGAACTCGAACGCAGTGTGCTCGAGCGTGCCGAACGGGTGCTTACCGTATCGGACGACCTCAAACGTCTGCTGGCTAGCAAACTGAACGGCGATTCCGCCAAGTTTGTGGTGGTTCCGAACGGATACGACCCGGCCGACTTCGCAGCCGACGCCCCTGTACCAAACAACCCCGTGCGGACATTGGTCTACACCGGCACGCTGACGCTCGACTACCCGCTTGAAGCGCTGTATACCGCATTGCGCACCTACTGCCGCCAGCACGGAGCACTTAAGCTTGTGTTTGCCGGACGCCCCGCCCAAGAGGCTAAGGACGCCCTTGAGTCATTGGCCCAGAAGCTTCCCTTGACTGTTGAATTCAAAGGCTACCTACCGCACGCCGAAAGCGTCGCGCTGCTTCAGGGTGCCGACGCGCTGCTGCTGCTGATTCCCGAGCTGCCCAATAACCGCGGAATCCTTACGGGAAAACTCTTTGAATACCTCGGAAGCGGCCGCCCCATTTGGGGATTTGGCCCCGTCGACGGGGACGCCAACGCCATTGTGCGCGAAACCCACGCAGGCGGTCTCTACGAAGACGCGCACAAAGCTTCCGAAGCTTTGGCCCAATGGCCCGAGCAGGGCGCAAGCCTCGAGGCCCGCACCCGCTACACCCGCCTCGGCATCGCCGAAGGCTTGGCGGCTTACTTGGACAAGTAGTAGTTCCGCTCGCTGTACAGCTTTCTAAACAGCGGATCGCGCAGCGAATCAATGAAGTAGATGGCCTCGCCGGTCGACTTCATCTGTGGCCCCAGCGTCTTGTTCACGTCAGGGAACTTGTGGAAGCTGAACACCGGAACCTTAATCGCCCATCCGCCCTTTTTGGGGTTGAAGGTGAAGTCGGTGACCTTCTTGGTTCCGAGCATCACCTTGGTCGCTGCATTCACGTAGGGCTCTTGGTAGGCCTTGCAAATGAACGGCACGGTACGTGACGCCCTCGGATTCGCCTCAATGATGAACACGGTGTCGTCCTTGATCGCGAACTGAATGTTGATAAGACCGACGGTTCCGAGCGCACGTGCAATGGTGTGCGTATGGTCGATGATTTGCTGCATCACCAGCTCGCCGAGGTTAAACGGCGGCAAGGTTGCATTCGAATCCCCAGAGTGCACGCCACAGGGCTCGATGTGCTCCATGATTCCGATGATGTAGACGTTTTCGCCGTCGCAGATGGCATCGGCTTCGGCCTCAATCGCGCCGTCGAGGTAGTGGTCGAGCAGCACGCGGTTGCCGGGGAAGTCCTTGAACAGCTCCACCACGTGGGTCTCGAGCTCGTCGTGGTTGATGACGATCTTCATTCCCTGGCCACCCAAGACGTACGACGGTCGGACCAAGATGGGGTATCCGAGCTTTTCGGCCACGGCCACCGCTTCGTCGGGGCGGGTAATCACGTCGAATCGCGGGTACGGAATTCCGTGCTCGTGAAGCAGTGTTGAGAAGCGTCCGCGGTCCTCGGCGAGGTCGAGCGACAGGTAGCTGGTTCCGACGATTGGAATTCCGAAGCGGTCGAGCTTTTCGGCCAACTTGAGAGCCGTCTGGCCGCCGAGCTGCACGATGACGCCCACGGGCTTTTCGTGGCGAATGATGTCGTAGATGTGCTCCCAGAATACGGGCTCAAAGTAGAGCTTGTCGGCGGTGTCAAAGTCCGTCGAAACCGTTTCAGGGTTGCAGTTAATCATGATGGTCTCGAAGCCCTCCTCTTTGGCGGCCAGCACCCCGTGCACGCAGCTGTAGTCGAACTCGATTCCCTGACCGATGCGGTTGGGCCCGCTGCCGAGTACGATGATTTTTTTGCGGTCGCTCGACGGGCTGTCGTTGCGGGCGCTCAGCGCTCCGGGCTTGCCTGAACCGCGCTCAAACGTCGAATAGTAGTACGGAGTCTGAGCTGGGAATTCCGCGGCACAGGTGTCCACGAGCTTCCACACTCGCTCGATGCCGAGCTTCACCCGCAGGTCATGCACCTCGCTCTCGAGGCAGCGCAGCATGTGGCCAATTTGGCGGTCGGCGAATCCCTTCATCTTGGCCTCGAGCAGCAAATCGCTGGGCAGTGTGCCAAGCTGGTGCTCTTCGAGGCGACGCTGGGTGCGCATGAGGTCTTCGATTTCGCGCAAGAACCACATGTCGATTTTGGTGATGTCGTGAATCTTGCGAAGCGGAATCCCCATCTGCATCGCGTCGTAGAGAACAAACACGCGGTCCCAGCTGGCGTGCTCGAGCTTATGCAGAATCACCTTTTGATCGGTTAGGCCCTTGCCGTCAGCTCCTAGCCCATTCCTTCGAATTTCGAGCGACTGGGCCGCCTTGTGCAGCGCCTCTTGAAAGCTGCGGCCAATGCCCATCACCTCGCCTACGGACTTCATTTGCAGACCGAGTCGGCGGTCTGCGCCTTCAAACTTGTCAAAATTCCAGCGTGGAATCTTCACGATCACATAGTCCAGCGTCGGCTCAAAGTAGGCCGTCGTGGTCTTGGTGATTTGATTGTTCAACTCGTCCAACGTATAGCCAATGGCCAACTTGGCAGCAATTTTGGCAATGGGGTAGCCCGTGGCCTTCGAAGCGAGCGCCGAAGAGCGCGACACACGCGGATTGATCTCAATCGCCACGATGTCCTCTTTTTCATCTGGGCTCACTGCGAACTGTACGTTGCATCCGCCGGCGAAGTTTCCGATCGAGCGCATCATCTTAATCGCCATGTCGCGCATGCGCTGGTAGGTTGTGTCTGACAGCGTCATTGCCGGAGCCACCGTGATCGAATCACCCGTGTGGATGCCCATAGGGTCCATGTTCTCAATCGAACAAATAATGATCACGTTGTCGTTGGCGTCGCGCAGAAGCTCGAGCTCAAACTCCTTCCAACCTACAAGGGCCTTGTCGATGATGACCTCGTGGATGGGACTGGCCTCCAAACCGCGCTGAAGTGCGCTATCGAACTCTTCTTTGTTCCAGACGAAGCTGGCTCCGCTTCCGCCCAAAGTGAATGAAGCGCGAACGCACAAGGGGTAGCCAAACTCCTGCGCAATCTCCTTACCCTTGAGGTAGCTCGTCGCGATTTTGGCGGGCGCGTACGGAATCTCAATCTGGTCGAGCAAATTCTTGAACTTGTCTCGGTCTTCGGTGATGTTGATGGCCTCGATGTCGACGCCGATGATTTGCACTCCGTACTGTTCCCAAAGCCCTTGTTTGTCAGCCTCAATGCAGAGGTTCAAGGCCGTTTGACCACCCATCGTGGGCAGGACGGCATCAATTTTTTGCTCCTTGAGGATCTTCTCAAGACTCTCGACCTCGAGTGGCAAAAGGTAGATGTGGTCGGCCACGACCTCGTCGGTCATGATGGTCGCAGGGTTCGAATTGATGAGCGAAATCTCAATCCCTTCTTCGCGCAGCGAACGCGAAGCCTGCGACCCGGAGTAGTCGAATTCACAAGCTTGGCCAATGACGATGGGGCCTGATCCAATCAGGAGTACGTGCTTAATGTCGTGGTTACGTGGCATGATCTTCAGGAACTTAGTCAAATATCGGTCTCAACCTGCGGCAAACGGCTCGCGCAGGCACAAAAAAAAGGTGCTGCTTGCGCAACACCTTCAATGGGTTTGAATCCAAACGGCATTAGCCCTTTGGGTTGCTCTCGTCAGACACCGTCAAACGCTTGCGGCCGCGTACGCGGCGAGCTGCCAATACGCGACGGCCGTTTGCCGAAGCCATGCGCAAGCGGAACCCGTGCTTGTTCACGCGCTTGCGCTTCGAAGGTTGAAATGTGCGTTTCATCGTGTCGTGTCTTTGAACGATCCACGGGTTTGACCGTGATTCGGGGTGCAAATATAGTTCGAATTTTCAATCTGCAAGGGGTGTATCTTTGAAAATATGTCGAGCACAAAGAGAATTTGGGTGACGGGCGCCTCTGAAGGCATTGGACTGGGGTTGCTGCAGCACTACCAACGCCTTGGTTGGCAGACTGTAGGAAGCTCGCGACGCACTCACGGGCCGGCAGAAGCAGACCATTGGATTCCGGCTGACTTGAGCGATTCCGCCCAACGAACTAAGGCCGTCGAACAGCTCACCCAAGACCTGGGTTGGCCCGACCTCGTCGTACTGAACGCCGGTGTAGGCCATTGGGCTAAAGCCTCCGAAACCGAGCGCAGCGACGCCCAACGCGTGCTGGAACTCAACTACTGGGCTCCGGTGGAACTCACGCGCATGCTCGCCGAGCGCGCTCAGGGCCGAGCACTGCATGTGGTGGTTATCTCGAGCATCGCCGCCCGGTTTGGGCAAAAAAAACTAGCGTCCTACAGCGCCAGCAAGGCTGCGGTAGCCCTGTGGGCAGAATCTGTGAATGAAGAGTGGCAGGGTTCCGCCCACCGAATCCAATTGATTCTGCCCGGAGTAGTCAGCACCAACATCATGCGCCATAGTATTGGCCGTGATGGGCAAGCTTTGGGCGACCGCGCCGGCACCCACCGAGGATGGACCGTGGAACGCACCGCACGCGCCATCGAACGCGCCACGCGCACCCGCAGATTTACCCACATTTTGGCGAGCCCTGGTGTACGCTTCGCCCTGATTCTGCACGACCTTTGCCCAAGTATTTTTTACGTGCTTTTGCGCCGCAAACCATGAAGACGATCATCAACCCCAGTGTACTCGAGCGACTGCCCGAACTCACCGCCCAATTTGCTGCGGGCCAGCCCAATCACGTGGTGCTCGACAACTTTTTGAACGAAGAAGTTGCCAATGCCCTGCACCAGCACTTTCCGTCGGTGGATTCGCTCAAGGTTAAGCGCAAGTCACTGAACGAAAACAAGGTAGAGGACTACCACTTCGAGCGCTGGGACCCCATCTTCACTGAGGTCCGCAACGCCATTCGCTCTTCTGAATTCGGAACCTGGATCAGCACCCTGACCGGTATCGACAACCTCCAGACGCCCGACGACGCCCTCGGGTCAGGTCTTCACCAAGGCGGCCAAGG
>DMDX01000020.1:1968-4550 GCA_003451355.1 Cryomorphaceae bacterium | reverse complement strand
CACCTCAGACCAGACCTGAACGAGCGTCCAAAGCGGAAGCACGACGGCGGTCGCCCGCCAGAGGCCGGCAAACCCCCCGTACGCCGAGGCCAACCAAGGTGCCGACAGCCACAAGCCTCCGGCAAGAACCAGTGACCCGAGCAGCGAAGCCCACAAAGCCTGGCGGGTGAGTGTGCGACCTTCAGAGGCGTTCAAGGCCGGAATTTCGCGCAGCAGCAGCCCGTCCAGGCCCCACTTGGCGACCACCGCCAGAATGCTCAGGACGGTGAAGGCCAACTCGAAGTAGCCGTAGTTCCCGGCGCCCAGGCGGCGAAGGGCCACGTATACGAATCCATAGCCGGCAAGGGCTCCCGCAACTTTGAGTGCCAGGACCAGCGTCGACCGGCGCAGCAAAAGCTTCCACGATGTAGAAAGGGCGGACCATGAATACGGCATGGCGCAAAGGTCATACTTTTGGCGGGATGCCCCACGACCCCCGCCCCTTTCGCCTTGCTGTGAACGCCCGATGGCTGCTGCCCGGAGCGCTCGAGGGCATGGGATGGCACAGCCACCGGCTGCTCGAACGGCTATGCGCCACCCCCGGTTGGGACGTTCATCTTTTTTTTGACCGCGACGTTGAGGGCTTCGTGTACCCCGGATCCGTCCCGCACGTCGTGGGTTTGCCGGCGCGCCACCCCTGGCTGTGGAAGCTGTGGAACGAGCGCTCCGTTCCCTGGGCCCTTCGCCGAATCAAGGCCGACGCCTACTGGTCGCCCGACGGACTGCTTCCGTCTCGCAAGGCGTTGAAGCGCGTGGGACTGGGCTCGCTTCCGATGGTGGCTACAATCCACGACTTGAATTTTGTGCACCAGCCCGAGGGCATTCCGCCGCGGGTGGGTCGGTACTACCGAAGCGTGGTCGCGCGCGGAGCCGCCGAAGCCGACCATCTTTTCACGGTTTCAGAGACGTCAAAGACCGACCTCGTGGCCACGTATTCTGTAGCTCCTGAGCGCGTTACCGTGACTCCGAACGCGCCCCAGCAGCATTTTGATCCGATTCAGGGCGGAACCGCCGCCGCGCAGCAGCGCTGGGCCGGCGGCAAACCCTACTTTTTGTTTGTGGGCGCATTTACCCCGCGCAAAAACGTAGCGACCCTGATTCACGCATTTCAAACGTTTCAAACGCGCCACCCAGAACGCACCGAGCAGCTCGTCCTCGTGGGCAATCCGCTGCACCGCGACGCAGAACTCGAAACCTTGGCACGGAGCGCCGGATCCCGTGTGCGCTGGGTGGGCCGAGTCGAGGGCAGCGACCTCAACGCCGTGTATTCGGGGGCGGTGGCCTTCTGCTTCCCTTCGCGCTTTGAGGGCTTCGGAATTCCGTTGGTCGAAGCCATGGCCTCAGGATGCCCCGTACTCAGCAGCAATGTGAGCTGCATGCCCGAAATTGCGGGTGACGCCGCGCGCTACGCCGCACCCGAAGATGTAGAGGCTTGGGCTGACCTTTTGTACCGCGCAGCCACCGAAGACCGCCAGAAATGGATCGACCTCGGACTGAATCGCGCCGCCTTGTATACCTGGGACGCAAGCGCCGCCTGCGCGCGCGCTACACTCGAGACCCTTCGCCCAGCCCTATGATTCGGATCGCCGGAGTCGACGAAGCCGGCCGTGGCCCATTGGCCGGACCCGTCGTGGCTGCTGCGGTGCTGTGGTCCGACGACTACCGAGTCGAGGGCCTCACCGACTCCAAAAAGCTCAGCCATCGCCAGCGAGAATCGTTGCGCCTCGAGCTCGAATCCCTTCTGCCCGCAGGGCACTGGGCCGTGGGGAGCGCCAGCCCGGCCGAAATCGACGAAGTCAACATCCTGCAGGCCACCTACCTCGCCATGCACCGCGCCATCGCGCAGCTGCAGCCCGCACCCACCCTATTGCTCGTGGACGGCAACCGGTTTAAGGTCTACCCCGGCATTGAGCACCGCTGCGAAGTCAAGGGCGACGCCCGATTTCAAGCGATTTCAGCCGCGTCCATCTTTGCCAAAACTGAACGCGACCGCCTAATGACGGCGCTGCACGCGGAGTTTCCGCACTACGGTTGGGACCGCAACATGGGCTACCCCAGTCCGGGCCACCGCGCGGCCATTGAGGCACATGGCCCCAGCCCCTGGCACCGCCGTAGTTTTGCATGGAAACCCCGCCAACTCCAAATCGACCTGTGAACCGAATCCTCGCCTTAGCCAGTGCAGCAGTCCTCGCCCTGAGCTGCGCCACCGAACCTCAAGGCGCGCACCCCATGTCGGGAGCCCTCGCAGCCAATGCCTCGTGGCTGATTGACGTTCCGTCCATGGCCGCCGCGAGCCGCCAGTCGGGCCTACTCGACAGCCTCGAAGGATTTGAAGACCTGAACATCCTGCATTCGGCACTCACCAAGTGGCCCGAAGGCCGCGCCCTGCTCAGTCGGCACCGAATTGGAGAATTCAATTCCGCCTGGATGCTTGCCATGCCCAGCGGCCTGTGGCAGCCCTCAATGCTGCGCCAGCCCTACGACGTTCGGACCTACAACGGAACCAGCCTGTACGAAGGCGACGGGTGGGCCGCCGCACGCAC
>DMDX01000020.1:551-1688 GCA_003451355.1 Cryomorphaceae bacterium | reverse complement strand
GACATGCTTCCCGAGGGCGGAATCGCCTTGAGCGCCGACGCCGCCCAGCAGTTTGGAGCACCTGCCGCATTGAGTTTTAAGTGGACCGGTTCGCGTACCCTAAGGAGCTCTGAACACGAATACCCGGACAGCCTCGCCAGCCCCATTCGCCAGGGCGGAACCGTCCTGCTGCCCCCCGTGGATTCGGCCACCATCGCCGTAGGCGGAAACGCCGTGCGCTTTGCCGACGACGAGCGCGAACTCGAAACGATTGGGTCGGGCCAAGGCGTATGGAAGACCTACGTGCGCCGCCAGCCCTTCATCATGGCCTCGTGGCAAACCTGGAGCGACAGCAGCCAGGTGCTCGGCCATTGGGCCCCGCTTGATTCGGTGCACGACCGATGGACCTCAAGCTACCCGCAGTATGCCTACACCAAGTCGTTTGGGACGTCGTGGGTCAGCACCGACGACACGCTGCGCTTCGACCGAAGCGTGGTATTCCGCCTCGAACCGGTCGCGTTTGAAGGCGACTACATCCAAGCGGAACTGCTTCGCGGCAGCGGAGGCGACCTCTGGACCTTGCGCGAAGACGATGGCGAAACCGCCCGCTGGACCCTTACCTGGAAGCCCTGGCCCGCGCAAACCGCTTCGCGCCCCGATCAAAGCGCTGAAGGTTCTCAGCCTCAATCAGCGCAGTAAGCCGCTCAGCGTACTTCGGGTTGGTAGCGTACCCCGCCTTCTGAAGGCCCTGTGCCCAGCCCCGGTAGTCGTCGGGTTCGAGCTCAAATAGGGCGGAATACCTTGTGCGCGTCCGCAAAAAATCGCTGTGGTCCCGGTACGATTCGCGCACGCTTCGGTAGCGCCGAAAGCACTCGTGCTCGCGGTCGTCGTCCTCATAAATCTTACGGCCTTCCCAACCCTTGTGACACTTGATTCCGAAGTGGTTACGCCCCTTGACCGCGAGGCGGCTGGTGCCGTTGCCGGACTCGAGCATCCCCTGCGCCAGCGTGATGCTGGCCGGAACCCCACTGCGCTTCATCTCTGCCCGCGCCATCGCCGCGTAGCGCGCCACATAGGCCTCGCGCGGACTCATTTCGGGGGTCACCTTGAGGGCGGAACAGCCCGTCGCCACGAGCAAAAGGATGAGGATTCTATGCA